>DASYJZ010000846.1:0-2022 GCA_035995965.1 Longimicrobium sp.
TTCCCAGCAGCGACTCTGCTTCCCGCAGCATCCCCACAATCTGCGTCGGCGTGTATCGTTTCTTCTCCACGGAGTCTCCTTGCCCTCCCGGGCAGTTTTGACTCCCATTCTAACTGGTTCAATCTGCGGGGAGCAGACCACGATCTCACGCAGAAACGCGGAGACGCAGAGAGCTCGCGGCGGCCCTCTGCGTCTCTGCGGCTCCGCGTGAGATTGTCGTTATCCCAGCGGCAGCCACACCACGAAGACGGAGCCACCCGCGTCCGGCTGCTCCAGGCGAAGCGAGCCCCCGAGCCGCTCCGCGAGGCTGCGCGCGATGGCGAGGCCCAGGCCGGTGCCGCGCTTCATCGAGTCGGTGCGGGCGTCGTCGCAGACCTGCTCGAACACCTCGAAGATGCGGGCGCGGTCGCCCTCCGCGATCCCGGGGCCGGAGTCCTCCACCCGGATCTCGACGCCCGCTCCGTCCGCGCGGACGCCCACCCGCACGTGGCCGCGCGGGGTGAACTTGACGGCGTTGGTCACCAGCGCCCATAGCACCTGCCGCAGCCGCTCCGGGTCCACCTGCATCGGCGGGAGGTCGGCGGGGGCATCGAGCTCGAAGCGCAGCCCCTTGGCCTCGGCCTGGCGGCGGAGCGGCTCCAGCACCTCGGCGGCGTAGTCGGGCAGGCGGATGCTGGCCGGGTACATCGGGAGCTGGTCGATCTCGGCGGTGGTGAGCAGCAGGACGTCGTCGATCAGCCGCGCCAGGTGCTCGGCGCAGACGCTGGCGCGCTCCGCCGCGCGCGAGGCGGGGGCGGGGATGTCGCCGTAGGAGTCCGTCGACAGCAGGTGCGTGTAGCCCACGATGGCGTGCAGCGGCGTGCGCAGCTCGTGGCTCACCGCGGCGAAGAAGCGGCTCTTGGCGCGGCTCGCCTCTTCCGCCTCGCTGGCCAGCCGCGCCAGCTCCACCTCGCGCTCCTGCCGGTCCGTGACGTCCTGGAAGAGGAGCGAGATCCCGCCTCCCGCCAGCGGGTCGACGGAGAGGTCGAAGCAGCGCCCGCGCAGCCACTCCGCCTCGGGCCGCACCGCGTGCAGCCCGCGGGGTAGCCCGTCTTCCATGGTGTGGCGGAGGGCGTGCTTCAGCTCCGGCGGGTCGGCGGGGAGGTAGTCGAGGAGCGAGGCGCCCACCGCCTTCTGCTGCCGCACGCGCAGCAGCGCCTCGGCCGCGGGGTTCACGTACACCACGCGCCAGTCGGGATCCACGGCCAGGAAGCCGTCGCGGATCGACGCCAGCAGCCCCGAGTAGCGCTCCGCCAGCCGCGCCTGCTCCGCCGCGTCGCGGAAGTGCAGCGCCAGGCCGCCGCCCTCGATCGGCGACGCCTCCAGCGAGAGCGGCGTGCCGTCGTCGCGCGCGGGGAAGGCGAAGCGCAGCGGCGACCCGGTGGCCACCACGGCCGCCATCCGCGCGCGCAGGCCGGGCTCGCGCAGCTCCGGGAGCGCGTCCCAGAGCGGCTGGCCCAGCGTGTCGTCGCGCGAGACGCCGAACCAGCGCTCCGCGGCGCGGTTCCAGTAGGATACGCTCCAGTCCTCGCCGACCGTGCAGAATGCGTCGGCGATCGCCTCGAGGGCGGGGATGAGTGTGGTCGACACGGTTGCTGCTGTCACGCTCTTTCTGTGCTACGTACCATCGGGGGAACGAGTTGCGCCCGTCCGCCCCAGGATGATGCGACCCCTCGCGTCGCCGGATGTTCCGTGTCCGCAAGCGAGCGCGCGGCCTGCGTCACGGGTCATTCGCCCGGCTCCTCATTCGACGGCCGGCCGGGTGCCGGTTCCCACTCCTCACCCGAACTGCGGGAGAGGTGGCAGTGCGCGTGCGGCGCTCTCGGCGGCTTCCGCCCACGGCCACGTGGCGGCCGCGGTTGGATCCTCACGGCGCTGCCATCCATTGCGCGCGGGCAGGTCAGGCTTGGCCGCAGCCGCGAGCGAAGCGAGCCTTCAATCACCCTCTCCCGCAGTTCGGGAGAGGGTCGGTTCGGGCGGACC
>DASYJZ010000847.1:0-3077 GCA_035995965.1 Longimicrobium sp.
TTCCCAGCAGCGACTCTGCTTCCCGCAGCATCCCCACAATCTGCGTCGGCGTGTATCGTTTCTTCTCCACGGAGTCTCCTTGCCCTCCCGGGCAGTTTTGACTCCCATTCTAACTGGTTCAATCTGCGGGGAGCAGACCACCCGTTCGTTCAGGATTCGGTAGAGTGCGAGAACGTCCGCCCAGCGGGCTCGCCAGCCGGACGGGAGGTCCTCGCCCGGAGGAGCGGAGGAAACGCGCAGCGCTCCGCCGCCGGAAGGGCTAAACGCAGCACGGGTGAGAACTTGACAGGCCGCGGCGCGCGGCCTATTCTCACCCCCTTCTCCCGGTCTGCAGGCGGGCGGACAAGGCCCGGCACGCCCGGCACGCGCCGGGCGTACGGCGAACACGGAAATCCCCTTCATGTGCGGCATCGCGGCGATCCTGGGTACGGTCCCGGGCGGACTCCTGGAACCGATCCGGGCCATGGGCGCATCCGTGCGCCACCGCGGCCCGGACGACGAGGGGTACGCGCTCTTCGCCGCCGGCCGCGAGCCCGTGCTCGTGGGCGGGCCCGACACGCCGCCCTCCAGCTACGCCGCCGGCCTCCCCTACTCCCCGCGCCCCGACGGCGACGCCGGGAACCCCGAAGGCGCGACGGTCGCGCTCGGGCACCGCCGCCTCTCCATCGTAGACGTCTCCCCCGCCGGGCACGCGCCGCTCTCCTACCGCGGCCGCTACTGGATCACGTACAACGGCGAGGTCTACAACTACCTGGAGCTGCGCGCCGAGCTCGAGGCGCTGGGGCACCGCTTCGTGTCGCACACCGACACCGAGGTGGTGCTGGCCGCGTTCGACCAGTGGGGCCCCGAGTCGCTCTCGCGGATGAACGGGATGTTCGCCTTCGCCATCGCCGACCGCGAGCGGCGCACGGTGTTCCTGGCGCGCGACCGCTGGGGGATCAAGCCGCTCTACTACTGGGCCTCACCCGCCGGCTTCGTCGCCTTCGCGTCGGAGATCAAGCAGTTCGCCGTGCTCCCCGGCTGGAGCCCGCGGATGAACGGCCAGCGGGTGTACGACTTCCTCAACTGGCGCGTCACCGACCACACCGCCGAGACGCTCTTCGCCGGCGTCTACCAGCTGCGCGGCGGCGAGTGCCTGGAGCTCCCCTGGCCGGCGGCGGGCGCCCCGGCCGGCTGCGCGCCGAACGCGCCGGTGGCCGCGCGCCGCTGGTACGCGCTGCGCCCGGCGCCCTTCTCCGGCACCTTCGACGACGCGGCGGCGCGCTTCCGCGAGCTGCTCACCGACGCCGTGCGGCTGCGGCTGCGCGCGGACGTGCCGGTGGGCTCGTGCCTCTCCGGCGGGCTGGACTCGTCGTCCATCGTCTGCGCCATGGACCGGCTGCTGCGCGACGCCGGCGGCCGGGCGGTGCAGAAGACCTTCTCCGCCTACAGCGAGGACCCGCGCTTCGACGAGCGCGCGTACGTGGAAGAGGTGGTGCGGCACACCTCCGTCGAGCCGCACGCCGTCACCCCGCAGATGGACGGCGCCTTCGACGCGCTGGAGTGCGTGACCTGGCACCAGGACGAGCCCTTCAGCTCCACCAGCATCTACGCGCAGTGGAACGTCTTCCGCCTCGCACGCGAGCACGGCGTGGTGGTGATGCTGGACGGCCAGGGCGCCGACGAGCAGCTCGCCGGCTACCACTCCTTCTTCGCCCCGCGCTTCGCCGGGCTGCTCAAGGCGGGGCGGCTCCCCACGCTCTGGAGCGAGGTGCGGGCGACGCGCCGCCTGCACGGCGTCTCCGAGGCCGCGGCGGCCAAGCAGGTGCTGAACCTCCTCCTCCCCGCCCCCGCCGGGCGCCTGGCCCGCCGCTTCGCCGCCCGCACGCGGCGGGCGCCGGAGTGGCTGGACCTGGCCGTGCTGGGCGCCGCGCCGGCCGACCCCTTCGGCGAGCGCGGGGCGCGCACCGGGAGCGTGGAGGCGCTCAGCGTGGCGCAGCTCACCGCCACCAACCTGCAGATGCTGCTGCACTGGGAGGACCGCGATTCCATGGCGCACTCGGTGGAGTCGCGCATCCCCTTCCTGGACTACCGGCTGGTGGAGTTCGTCCTGGGCCTCCCCACCGCCTACAAGATCGCCGGCGGGGTGACCAAGCGCGTGCTGCGCGAGGGGATGAAGGGGGTGCTCCCGGAGCGGGTGCGGGGGCGGATGGACAAGATGGGGTTCCTGACCGCCGAGGAGGCGTGGATGCGCGAGCGCGCCCCCGAGCGCTTCCGCCGCGCCGCGCGCGAGGCGGTCGACGCGTCGGCCGGGGTGGTGCGCCCCGCCGCGATGGCGAAGGTGGAGCGGATCATCCGCGGCGACGAGCCCTTCGAGTCGTTCGCCTGGCGGCTGATCAGCTTCGGCGCCTGGGTGCGGCGCTTCGGGGTGGCGCCGTGAGGGTGCTCACCGTGGTCGGCGCGCGCCCGCAGTTCGTGAAGGCCGCCTGCGTGTCGCGCGCGCTGCGCGGGCGCGGCGGGGTCTCCGAGGTGCTGGTGCACACCGGGCAGCACTTCGACCCGGGGATGAGCGAGGTCTTCTTCACCGAGCTGGGGATCCCCGCGCCGGACCACCACCTGGGAGTGGCCGGGGGCGCGCACGGCGCCGCCACCGGCCGCATGCTGGAGCGGCTGGAGCCGGTGCTGCAGGCCGAGCGGCCGGACTGGGTGCTGGTGTACGGCGACACCAACTCCACCCTGGCCGGCGCCCTGGCCGCGGCCAAGCTGCACCTGCCCGTGGCGCACGTGGAGGCGGGGCTGCGCTCCTTCAACCGGCGCATGCCCGAAGAGGTGAACCGCGTGCTGACGGACCACGCCGCCGACCTCCTCTTCGCCCCCACCGCCGCGGCAGTCGAGAACCTGCGCCGCGAGGGGATCGGCGACGGCAAGGTGGTGCTCTCGGGCGACGTGATGTACGACGCGGCGCTCTTCTACGCCCGCGCCGCCGAGGGGCGCAGCGGCGCGCTGGCGGAGGCGGGGGTGGAGCCGGGCGGCTACGTGCTGGCCACCGTGCACCGCGCCGAGAACACCGACGACCCGGCGCGCCTGCGCGCCGTGTT
>DASYJZ010000848.1:0-8223 GCA_035995965.1 Longimicrobium sp.
TCGGCTGCGGGCAGAAACGGCTGTGCCGTTCGGCCGGTCATATCAGGCCGCTTACCGGCTGAGGAGCACGAGAAGTCGTCTCCGCGCGATGTTGCACGGCACAGGTGGGCTCCCGCGTGGGAGCTCGCTTCGTTCATGACCGGGAGCGTCTGGGATGAGTACCGCTACGACGCGCTGGGTCGCCGAGTCTATGACGGAGCCGGGACGGACGCTGGCAGTATCAGGCGAAGGATGGTGACGTGACATGGCGGAGGGCACATTCATCTTGAAGGGTGGAATCCTCGCACGGGCGAAGTGATTCAGAAGGTCCACCAGAGGCGGTAGGCCCGGATGAAGGAGACGCTCACGCTCGCGGGTTCGATTGGGGTGAAGGAGTCCCTTGCCGAGACGTCGGTGATCGTGAACCTGGCATACGGCGATATACCCGGCTGGGTGCAAAGCCTGGAAGCGTTGTACGCCGGCGCAACGGACCGGATGACGGTGACGGGTCGAGGCTCGCCACACCAGTTGCATCTCTCACGCGCGCAATCAAACCGGCTCCCTCATCAAGCAGAATGGCGTCTGCCGATTTACACCCTGGAACTCACCAGGCTCGAGTTGGAGCGGTGGATTCACTTCGCTCGGTCGGCGCTTCGGGAATCTGGCGCGGACGTCGACCACATCGACCTTGAGGCGGTGTCGCGTCATCTCACCGGCCGGCCGTCGATGGTCACGGTGAAGGTGCCCTTCGCGAGGGAGCCCGTTTCAGCGGCTGCTGCGCGAGCGATGCTGGGGTTGGCGCCCGAGCCATCCTGAACGCGGGTGGAGCCGCAGAGCCCGTGGAACTGCGCCGCCGCGCGCGGGCGCGATTGCGTGGGAGAGAGGGCGCGGGAGTGCGGACAGCTCTGGTGCTGGCGTTGTAGCGGCCGCACAGTCCAATTCCGCGAAGCTAGAATCGACTTGGCAGGGATGGCAGACGGAACACGGCAGTTCATCACCGCCATACCTTATGGAGGACGGTAACATGCAGAATGAAGGCGCCGTGAGGATGCCTGACGAAGTTGAGATGCTGGCCTTCTTCGGTGCCGAACCGCAGCAAAGGGCACCCTCGGACGGATACTGGAGCTACGCGGTCACTGACGCCTCCGGAACCGGGTTGCGGCTATCGTTCGACATTTTCGAACGGTCCGTGCAGGTTGTACTTTCGCTGCACGGTGAAGAGTCAGCCACGATTAGTCACGAGGGCCTTGCCGCTCTTTCGCTGTACCGTACGAACACCAATTCCGTGTTGATCGCCGAAATGCTAAGTGCCGATACAGAGAGCCGGCTCCAGATCGAGATCGATCCGAGGATTCGTGTCCGCTGGTCGACCCTCCTGGTCAGGTAGTCGAGGAGGGGGAGCTACACAGGCGACCTGAAGATGAGGTGCGGCGCGGACCGCGCCGCTCAACAACGGCCAGCTGGACCCCGCCCTGCTCACCGGCCGCGTGCTGCACACCTACGGCCCCGGCATCGACCAACCACTCAGTACGATCCGGCTGGCGTTCGCCCCCTGGCAGCAGTTCGCGGTGATCCCGGTGTGGGACGCGCAGGGGCGCGCGCCCTACATCTTGTTCTCCGACGGCACCCGGCAGCGCTGCCTGGGCAGCAGCAACTGCCTGAACGCCCGGGGTGCTGGGCTTCAGCGCCTACGGCTCGCGTGCTCGGCTACTGAGACCAGCCCGTGTGGCTCGGCAACGTGGAGGACCAGCACGACGCGAGCGGCCTCCTCTACCGCGCCTTCGACCTGTACGTTCGACGCACCACCCAGCTTTCGGGACCACTGCAGCTTGGCAAGGGCTTGTCACCCTTGGGGTTCGAGTCCCTGCGCCTCCGCTGATGTAGTGCAACCCTTTACGGCCCCGTTACCCGCCCGGGTAACGGGGCCTTCGTTTTGGCTGGTGTCCCAGCTGGTGTCCCGCCGTTTCAGGCGGCTTCGTCCGTCGCGTCCAGCCGTTTCAGGCCGCGCTCAGGGCTTCGCGGGGGCTTCGGCGTTCCGGAACGCCGCCTCTCCGGCGTCCGACACCTGGACCCACTTCGGATCGGGCGCGGCCTCGGCCTCGTAGTTGTCGTGCCAGTTCCACCACTTGTACGGAGGGGTCTGCGGATAACCCTCCGGCGAATCCTCCCAGGTCTCCTGACGGCCGAACGGGGTGATGTCGAGGTAGCTCCACGTGGTCCCCATCGCCTCGTCGCCGCGGTTGTTGATGAAGTAGGTGCGGAAGATACGATCGCCGTCGCGGATGAATACGTTGTGGCCGTGCCACTCATCCACGCCGAAGTCGGCGTCGAAGCTGTCGGTGATGGTGTACCACGGCATCTCCCAGCCCATCCGCTCCTTCAGCCGCGCGATGTCCGCCTGCGGTGCGCGCGAGGCATACACCAGGGTGGTGTCGCGGGCGTTCAGGTGGGCGAGGTGCGCGACCTGGTCGGCCCCCAAGGAGCAGCCGCGGCAGGCGTGATCGGGCCAGCCGAACACCCCGGGTTCGAAGAACGCGCGGTAGACGATCAGCTGACGACGGCCCTCGAACAGGTCGAGCAGACTCCCCTTTCCGTCGGACCCCTGGAACACGTACTCCTTCTCCACCGCCATCCACGGCATTCGCCGGCGCTCGGCGGCCAGCGCGTCGCGAGCGCGGGTCGTGGCCTTTTCCTTCACGAGCAGCAGCTCGCGCGCAGCCTCCCACTCCTGCGGCGAAACAACCGGTGGGGTGTGCATGCCGAGCGTTCCGTCCGTGCGGTCGTTCCCAGGTGAATCAGACATGGTCGTTCCAACCTCCGAATTAGACGATGAGGTGGCGTGCCGCCGCACACTCGCGGCGAGGCCGGTCCCGCGGCCGCGCATCCGCACGGCGATCGTGGCGAGACCGCCGGTGGACGTGGCGCCGGCGGCGATCATCGCCAGCGAAAGGCAGACGGGGCAGATCATGAATCCTCCAGGCTCTCGGCGATGCGCTTGATGGCCGCGAGGCGTCTGTCCCACTCCGACGCGAGCCGCGAGATCCACTGCGCGGCTTCCTCCAGCCGCTCGGGGCGCACGTGGTAGCGAACCTCGCGGCCGCTGCGCCGCGCGCCGACCAGCCCGGCGCGGCTGAGGACGGACAGGTGCTTGGCGACCGCCGGGCGGCTGACGGGGAGCTGCGCGGCCAGCGTGGTGGCCGTCTCCTCGCCGTGCGCGGCCACCAGGTTCAGCAGCCGCCAGCGCGTGGGGTCCGCGATCGCTACCAGTGCGTCACCCGGCGGGGGCAGGCCGGTGGCGCGGAGACGCGGGGTCATTCCGAGCCCCTCTCGACGTATTCGCGCAGCTCGCCGAGCTCGAACGTCCACCCGTGCTCGTGCCCGCGGACGTACTCGCGCAGCCCCGCCTCCGCCATCTCCAGCCCGCGGATACCGCTCTCCACCATCCGCAGCACGGTGCCCGTGCCGTCGGGCGTCAGCGTGAACTCCACGAGCGTGTGGTTGCCCGGCTCCGGCTCCTCATGGCCACCGCGTATCCAGCGGAACGAGAAGAGCGTGGGCGGCTCCACGCGCTCCACCCGCCCGCGCGCGGTCCCGTTCTTCTCCCATGTGAGGGTGATTGCACCGCTGGGCCGCAGGTCGATGGTGGCGCCCGCGTCGCCGAACCATGTGCCCAGGTGCTTCGCCTCCGTCAGAGCGCTCCACACCCGCTCCATCGAGGCGGCGATGCGGATCTCGCATTCAATTCGGTCGGGGATCATCGCCATTGCCGGTGGAAGTGAGTCGATCTCGACACGTAACTACATAGTTACACGTCGGAGCGGATTCGCGCAACCCTGGAATTACGCGTCCGCGAGAAGCCTGGACGCGTATCGCCGCCTCTCTGCCTCGTCCTTCGGGGTTGGCAGGTATTTTGTGCGGTGTCAGCCTGGACGTGAGGGAGCGGAGCTGATGGAGCTGGGTCTGCGCGGCCCCGTCACCGAGGAGCAGGCGCGCCGACCTCGCCCGCATTCAGCAGACGTGACGGACGTGCCCGTGGGCGAGGCGCTCGCCGCCGCCGAGGCACTGATCATGCCGCAAGTGCGCGCCCGCGGGCTCACCTGCTCAACCTGCTCACCAATGCCATCGAGCTCACCGACACGGGCGGCGAGCTGCGGGGTCGCCTGCGACGCGCGGCCGGACGTGGTGGCGATCCTGGTGGCGGACACGGGGGTGGGGATCGCGGCGGACAAGCTGGCGACGGGGTTCGAGCCCTTCGTGCAGGTGGACCAGAGGCTGACGCGTCCGCACGAGGGCGTGGAGCTCGGGCTCGCCATCAGCCGCGACCTGGCGCGCGGGATGGGTGGAGACCTGGTGGCGGAGAGCACGCCGGGCGCCGGGAGCACGTTCACGCTGACGCTGCCGGCCTCCTGAAGCCGAGGCCGGCGCCGTCGCAGGCGAGCGGGAGGCCGCATGTTCTTTCACTCCTGGGCGGACGTCGGCCGCGCGGTGCTGACCACGGCGATCGTCTTCGCGCTGATCGTGGCGATCCTGCGGGTGGTGGGGGCGCAGGCGATCGCGCGGATGTCGGGCTACGACATGGTGGCGACGGTCACGTTCGGGTCGGTGGTCGCGACCGTGGGCGTCACGCGCGGGGTCGCGATCAGCGAGGGGATCGCCGCGCTCCTCACGCTGGTCGCGCTCCAGGAGACGATCCGCTTCTTCCAGTCGCGCTGGCTTCCGGCGCACCACGCCGTCCGCCAGCCGCCCCTGGTGCTGGTCTGGGAGGGCGCGCTGCTGGAGGGCCGGCTGCGCCGCTCGCGCATCAGCGCCGACGAGGTGCGCGCCGCGGTCCGCAAGATGGGCCTCGCCTCGCTGGCGGACGCGCGGCTGGTGGTGCTGGAGAACGACGGCGAGTGGTCCGTCGTCCCCTGCTCGGCGCATCGTGGGGACGACTCCGCACTCCACGGCCTGCCGATCCCCGGCCGTCCGGGCAACACCCCGGCCGAGGAAGGCGCCGAGGCCGAGGCGGGCGATCCCTTCCGGGTGCCGTGAGCGCAGCCTTCTACGGAAAAGATCGTCTCACGCAGAGGCGCAGAGACGCAGAGAACAGCTCACCCCAGGAGCGTCCATGATCACCCCCGCCCCCCCGCAGGTCGATTGCGAGCGGCACCACACCACGCTGCAGGTAAGCGACATCCACGCCGCCGTCGATTTCTACACGACGCGGCTCGGGTTCACCCTCGGCTTCACCTGGGGTGACCCACCGACGTTCGCGGGCGTGAACCTGGGCGACGTGCAGCTCTTCCTGATGGAGGGCGAGCCGGATCCGCATGGATTCTCGGTGCAGTTCGTCGTCGGCGACGCGGACGAGCTTTACGCCTTCCACCGCGCCAACGGCGTCGAGATCGTCGTGGAGCCGGGCGACCGGGATTACGGCCTGCGCGACTACTCGATCCGCGACCTGCACGGCTACGAGCTCGGCTTTGGGCACAACATCTACAACGTGGGCCCGTCGATCCACATCGAGCGGGTGGACGTCCACGTGCGCCTGGAGAAGCGCCTCGCCGCGCTCCTCCACGACCTCGCCGTGCACAAGCGCATGAGCCTGAGCAGCTGCCTGGAGGAGATCCTGCTGCACACCAGCGAGCCCTTCGGAGACGGCGTCGCCAGCCCGCACACCGGGTCACAGCTCCGCTACATCCAGGAGCTGAAGGCGAAGCACGGCATCGATTACGACAGCCACGGCAGCTATCGCTTCGTCGAGGTGTAGCCGTGCGGGCTTCGATGCATCGCTGTGCATCCGCTCGACTCTCCAAGACGCCATCCCGAGCGGTGCCGCTGCGGCCAACCAGATCCGGCCCAGGGCTTGGCGGCACCCGAGGGATCCAAATTTTACGCTGCGATGATGTCGGCTTCTTCGCGGCGACAGCTCTTCCCTCGGCGCCGTAGGGTTCATCGTTGGTTCGGCTACAGGGCGGCGGCGCCTTTGGCATGACGTCCTTTACCGGCGAACGGATCGGCTGCAATGAGTACCTCAACTTGACCGCCCAAGGCTAGCGCACGGGCGCAAAGTCCAAACCAGCTACTCCGCCAACGGGGAGCTTCCCTGCATCGGCTTACGGTGCAGGGCTTTTCGTGTGCGGTTCCTCTGCGGCGGTTCTGCAAGGCCGCGCGTCGAGGCCCGTCCGCCGGCACCCCGCAGATCCATTACAAAGCCTATACGAAACGCAGACCACGGCGGCGCCCGCGCCGGACATCGTTCATCCGAACGGGGTCCGGCGCTTCTGCCGTGCTCCCGCGCCGTGCCCGCCCTCTGCGTCGATCTCATGCCGAGCCAGACCGTCACTCCCAGACCGCTCTCCGCCGCCCTCGCCGTTGCGGCCCCGCCGGCGCGGCGGAGGCGGATCGACAGCGTGGACCTGCTCCGCGGCGCCGTGATGGTGCTGATGCTGCTGGACCACACGCGCGAGTTCGTGCACCGCGACGCGCCCCTCTTCGACGCAGCCGATCTCTCGCGGACCAACGTCCTGCTCTTCATCACCCGCTGGGTCACGCACTTCTGCGCGCCGACGTTCGTCTTCCTGGCGGGCACGGGGGTGGGGCTGCAGCTCGCGCGCGGCAGGTCGAAGCGCGAGCTCTCGCGGTTCCTGCTCACCCGCGGCGCGTGGCTCGTGGTCCTGGAGTTCACCGTCATCCGCTTCGGGGTCGTCTTCGACCTGGACTACCGGGCGTTCCCGGGGATGCTCCAGGTGATCTGGGCGATCGGAGTGGGGATGATGGTGCTCGCGGTGCTCATCCACCTGCGCACGCGCTGGATCGCGGCGATCGGGATCGCGATCGTGGCGCTGCACAACCTCACCGACGGCATGAGCGTGGCGGTGGCACCCGGGGCCACGCCCGACGCGGGCGGCGCGATCTGGATGGTGCTGCACCAGCCTGGGTTCATCCAGGTGCTGGGCGTGCGGCTGCTGGTGCTCTACCCGGTGCTGCCGTGGATCGGGGTGCTGCTGTGCGGATACTGCTTCGGCCAGGTGTATGCGTGGGATGCGGAGCGGCGGCGGCGCCTGCTGGTGCGGCTCGGATTGGGGATGGTGGCCGCCTTCGTCCTCCTGCGCCTGACGAACCTGTACGGCAACCCGTTCCCCTGGTCGGCGCAGAAGAACGCGGTGTTCACGGTGCTGTCTTTCGTCAACACCAGCAAGTATCCGCCATCGCTCCTGTTCATCCTGATGACCCTGGGTCCCGCGCTCCTGGCCCTGGCCTGGGTGGAGAGGACGCGCCGCGGACCCGTGGGAGGAGCGCTCGTGACCTTCGGCCGCGTGCCGCTCTTCTTCTACCTGCTCCAGTGGCCCGTGGCCCATGGGCTCGCCGTGCTGCTCTCGCTCGCGGCGGGGAAGCCGACCAACCACCTCTTCGGCTTCCCCGGCAGCACGCCGCCCGAGCCCGGCCCCGGGTTCTCGCTGGGTGTCGCCTACCTGTGCTGGGCCGCCGGTATCGCGCTGCTGTATCCCCTCTGCCGCTGGTTCGCCGGCGTGAAGCAGCGGCGGAACGACTGGTGGCTGAGCTATCTCTGATGCCAGTGAATTCCTGAAGACAGCGAAAAGAAACTCACACGGAGGAACCAGGGGGACCGGAGAACTGCAGGCAGGTTTCTCTGGTCCCTCTGGTCCCTCTGGTTCCTCTGTGTGAGCCGCTTTTCACCCGCTCCCCGCATTCGCTAAGTTTTCGCCCGTGATCGCGACCGACCAGTACCTGCACAGACAAGGTGAGGCATGATCCAGGAGTTCGTGCGGGAGATGACTGAGGAGGAGCGCGCGTGGCTGCAGCGCGGGATCGACCCCTCGCCGGTCCCCCGGAGGATGGCTTCCGGCTACTCGCGAGAGACGTGGGGCTTCGCGGTCGTCTGGATTCTCACGCTGGTGGGCATCGCGGTGATGGGCGGAGCGAACAAAGGTGGGCTCGCGATCGCCGCGGCCGTCGGAGTGCTCATGCTCGGGTACAGGTTCGCTGCCGAGGCGCGCAAGAAGGCGCGCGGGGATGCGCGCGGGGATGCGCAGAACCGGGAGTTCATCGATGCGCACCAGTCGCGGAACTCGGCGGCGCTTACGCGCGCGCTCGAAGACGGACGCGTGACCGTCAAGCGGGTCAGCGCTGTCGCGGTGATCGAGATCGAGCCGTTGGAGGACGAGGGGACCGGGTACGTGTTCGACCTCGGCGACGGCCGGGTGCTGTTCCTCAAGGGCCAGGAGTACGTGCCGACGGAAG
>DASYJZ010000849.1:0-7404 GCA_035995965.1 Longimicrobium sp.
TGCATGGAGAAGAACGTGGCCTTCGCTGCTGCGCAGCTACGGCCCTCGACTTCACCCTCGGGGATGGACACTGAAACAAACCTGTTAACTGCGCTCCCATAACGACTGGTACAACAATCGGGAGCTTGCCAACCGAGAAAACGTCAAAAGCAGTTCTCTCCGTTCCTCCGCGTCTCTGCGTGAAACGGCCGTTGCGTTACCTGAGGCCGCGATAGAAGGTCGCCGCGACCTTGGGCGCCAGCGGCACGAGCGGCCGCGACCGGTCGCCCAGGAGCCACTCGAGCTCGATCTCCTCCAGCAGCCCGATGAGCATGCGCCGCGCGAGGGGGATGTCGACGTCCGCGCGCACCGAGCCGGAGGCGAGGAGCTCGTCGATGGCCTGCGCGTAGGTGCGCAGCACGTCGCGCACGGCGCCGCCGTAGAACTTGCTGGACTGGCGGCTCTCCAGCAGCAGCACGGTGGCCAGCGCCGGCTCCGCCTCGATGCTCTCGAACTGCATGCGGATGAAACGCGCCAGCCGCTCCTCCAGCGGCTCGGGCGCGCTCAGCACGTCGCGCACAGAGGCCACGAACTCGGCCACCTTGTCGCGGAAGGCCGTCAGCAGCAGGTCGTCCTTGCCGTCGAAGTAGAGGTAGATGGTCCCCTCGGCCACCTCCGCCCCCGCCGCGATGTCGCGGATGCGCGCGGCGAAGAAGCCGTTCTCGGCGAACACCCGCACCGCGCTCTCCAGGATCGCGCGGCGCCGGGCTTCCTTGCTTTCGCTGAGCACGGCCTCGTTCGGCATGGCGGGAACATAGTGCGAGGGTGCGAACGTGCGAAAGTGCGCGGAATTGCCGTCGCCCGCATGACGGCGGGTCGCTCGGGATGACGTCTTGGGAGGGGATCGCACTCTCCGCGCATCCCGGCCAGCACTTGGCACTTGGCACTTGGCACTTGGCACTTGGCACTTGGCACTTGGCACTTGGCACTTGGCACTTGGCACTTGGCACTTGGCACTTGGCACTTGGCACTTGGCACTTCCCTCAGTGCGCCCAACCCCCGCGCTTGACGTTCAGAAACACCTCGAGGTCGTCCAGCGCGTCGTCGGCCCAGCCGTTCACCTGGGGGTCGGCCCAGAGGGTCATGAGCGCGGGCATCACCCGGTCCACGTGCAGGCGGCCGTGGATGCGGGCCAGGTGGCCGATGGCGGTGGCGGCGTTGCGGCGCACCCAGGCGTCGGGGTGGCGGGCGAAGTCCAGGCAGCGGCGCTCCACGTACTCCCAGTCGTCGCAGTGCAGCGCCAGCCGCAGCAGCACGAACCCCACCTCCCGCCCGCCGGAGGCGAACAGCTCCTCGGCCTCGTCGCGGGTGATCGCGTCGAGCTCGTGGAAGATCCCGGGGATCTCGTTGTCTTCGCGCTCGTTCATGGTTCCAGCCCCAGCGTCCGCACGACCGCGGGCACCACGCCCGCGATGTCGCGCACCTCCGCCGCCACCTCCCCGCGCCCCGCGCCCGCCAGCAGCACCGGCACCGGGTTCAGCGTGTGCCCCGCGCCGACCTCCTCCACGTTGCCGTGGTCGCTCGCCACCACCAGCAGCATGTCCCCTGGCAGCGCCTCCACGATTCCGCCCAGGAAGGCGTCCACCCGCTCCAGCGCGGCCACCGCGCCCTCCATCCCGCCGCGGTGGCCGGCGTAGTCGGTGTCGTAGTGGGCGAACAGCGTCACCTCGGCCCCCGCGGCGATCCGCGCCAGCCGCCGCCCGGCCGCGGCCGCGCCGACGTCGGGGAGCTCGTCGCCCAGCCGCTCGCGCCAGCGCTCGTTGGTGATGGACGACGCCACCGCCTCGCCCCGCGCCAGCTCAGGCAGGTCGCGCACCAGCACCCCGGCGGCGCGGGCGGCCAGCGGCGGCGCCGCCGGGCGCCGGAAGATGCGCGGGTCCGCGGCGATCGACGCCAGCGGGTAGGCGTTCGCGAACGCCGCCCTCGCACCCGATGAGACGGCCCGGACGAGCAGGTTCTCCGCGGCGAGCATCGCGCGCAGCCCCGTGGGCACCCAGGGGCCGAAGTGGCGGCCGTAGTCCGCCGCCGCGTTGCGCCCCGTGAGCAGCGCGGTCTGCCCCGTCCCGCTCTGCGGCACCCCCGCCACCCCCAGCGTGGCGTCCGCCGCCACCAGCACCGCCTCGGCGGACTCGATCCGCCCCGCCGCGTCCAGCGCGTCCATCACCGGGAGCCGGCCCCCCAGCAGGCGGCGCAGCACGGGCAGCCGCGCGCGGGCGAAGGGGTTCCGCCCGGCGTCCGCCGCGCCCATCCCCACGCCGTCCAGGAAGACCAGGAGCACGCGCGAGGGGCGGGTGTGCGGCACGGGGGACGGGGCGCGGGGTGCGTAGGCTCGGTGGCGGAGAAAGTATCGCGGGCGGGTCGATGGCGACAGGACGCGAAGGGCGGATCGTCTTCTCCGCGCCTCAGGCCCCGGCCGGCGCAGCCGTTTCGGCGGCGGGCTGGCGGCCCGGGGGCGACGCCACCCGGTTGCGTCCCCCGCGCTTGGCGGCGTACAGCGCCCGGTCCGCCGCCTCCACCAGGCCGCGCGACGTGGAGCCCCGGCGGGGGACGCGGCTGGCGAGGCCCGCGCTGATGGTCACCACCGGCGCCACGGGGCTGGTCGCGTGCGGGAGGGCCATCGCCTCCACGCGCGCCCGCACCTTCTCGGCGAAGGCGGCCGCGTGCCCGGCGTCGAGGCCGGGGAGGAGGAGGGCGAACTCCTCGCCGCCGTAGCGCGCCACGAAGTCGCCCGCGCGGTGCAGCCCCTGGCGGAGGGCGCGCGCGATGGCCCGCAGGCAGCGGTCGCCCTTCTGGTGCCCGTTGTGGTCGTTGTACGCCTTGAAGCAGTCGATGTCGACCATCACCAGCGCCAGCGGGGCCCGGGCGCGGCAGCAGCGGCGCCACTCCTGCGCCAGCGCCTCGTCGAAGCCGCGGCGGTTGGCGATGCCGGTGAGGGCGTCGAGCTGGGAGAGGCGCTCCAGGCGGTGGTTGGCCTCGCGCAGCCGGTCGTTGGCCTCCTCCAGCTCCTGGTTGATGCTGGCCATGCGGATGGCCCCGGCGACCTGGTCCGCGAAGGTGTGGAATACGGTCTGGTTCTCGGGGCTGAACGCCTGGGCGCTGTCCGCCTCCAGGTTCAGCACCCCCAGGATGCCGCCGCGCCAGCGGATCGGCACCACCAGCTCGGCCATGGTGGCGTCGTTCACGCTCAGGTAGTCGGGGTCCGCGCGCACGTCGGCCACGAGCTGCGCCTCGCCGGTGCGGATGGCGCGCCCCACGACCCCCATCGCCACCGGCCAGTGCCGCCCGCGCCTCGCCTCGGGGACCAGCTCTCCCGCGAACGCCGTCTGTCCGAACCCTCCCCCGTCGGCGTCCACCAGCAGGATGGACGCGAGCAGGAGCGGGAAGCGCTGGTGGACGTACCCCACCACGCGGTCCAGCAGCAGCCCCAGCTCGCCCGCGTCGGTGGCCACGCGCCCCAGCTCGCCCACCATCTCCAGCAGCCCGGCACGGCGGGTGAGCTCGGCGTGCAGCCGCGCGCTGGCGATGGCGCCGGCCACCTGCTCGGCCACCGTCTGCAGCAGCGGGAGCTGCCCGCGAAAGGCGGCGAGGCGCCTGCTCTCCAGGTTCAGGATGGCGACGATCTCGCCGTGGTGCAGCACGGGGACGCACAGCTCCGAGAGCGCGCCGAGCAGGGTGTCGACGTAGTTGGGGTGCGCGCGCACGTCGTCGAGGAGGATGGGGCCGCCGGTGAGGGCCACCTCGCCCACCACGCCGCTCCCCAGCGCGCGGCTGTAGCCGGGGTGCACGTCCGTGGGCACCGTGGTCGACACCGCCTCGCAGACGAAGCGGCCGTGGGCGGCGTCGACGGAGACGCAGGCCACGAACTCCCACCCGAAGGTGCGGGCGAGCGCGTCGGTGATGCGCTGGAGCATGGATCGCAGCTCCAGGTCCATCGTCGCGATGCGCGCGATCTCGTTGAGGATCTCGAGGTGCTCGGCAGAGCGGGTCATCGGCGTGCGCCGGCGGCGGGCGGGTGGTGCGGCGGGCGCTACACACATAGGCGCGGGCGGGCGCGGGCGCCAGAGGAAAAGATGGACCTCACGCGGAAACGCAGGGCCGCGGAGGGGGCTCGGCGGCCTTCCTCCGCGACTCTGCGTCTCGGGGTGAGGCGCTCGGGGTTACCTGGCGTGGCGCCGCGTGGTCCGGGTGTGCGAGCGCCTGGCTGCGGCACGGTCGGCGGCGCGGGCACGCACCGCCGCGCGGGCGCGGGCGGTGGCGCGGACGCGGGCGGCAGCCCTGGCGCGGGCGGACGACGGGGCGGCGCGGTGGGCGCGCGAGGCGGGGGCGTGCCTCCGGGTCTCCGCGCGGCGGGCGGCGGCGCGGCGCTCGGCGGCCCGGGTCTCCGCGGCGCGGGCGCGGTCCGCCTCCTCCTCGCGGACGCGCCGGACCTCGGCGCGGGCGACCGCCTCGTCGCGCAGCGCGGGGAAGGCGGCCGCGAAGCGCTCGCCGCGGCCCTCGGGGATGCTGACCGGGAAGGGCTTCGCCCCCGGCGGGGTCATCCTGCGCACCAGGTGCGAGTTGAGGCGCGTGACCTCGCGCTCGCTCACCCCGGCGGCCATCGCCACCACGCCCAGGTCCATCCCCCCCGGCACGGAGACGGTGTCGGTCTCCACCGGCATCCAGCGCGCCACGTCGCCCAGGCCGTACTTCTCCGGCTCCTTGCCCACCAGCGCCGCGGCCACCATCAGCGGCACGTACTCGCGGGTCTCGCGCGGCAGGCGGTGGCGGATGCGCCAGAAGTCGGCGTCGCTGCGCCCGCGCCCGAAGCCGGTCTCGGCCAGCAGCGCGCGGCTCACGCGCCCGTCGCCGCCGTTGTACGCCGCGGCGGCCAGGTACCAGGAGCCGAGCTGGTTGCGCAGGTCGCGCAGGTAGTGCAGGGCGGCGTCGGTGCTCTTCTCGGGGTCGCGGCGCTCGTCCACGTAGCCGTCCACGCGCAGGCCGTAGCCGCGCGCCGTGGCGGCCATGAACTGCCACAGCCCCACCGCGTTCACCCGAGAGCGCGCGTTGGGGTTGAAGCCGCTCTCGATCATCGAGAGGTACACCAGGTCCTCGGGCATCCCCGCCTTGCGCAGCTTCTGGCGGATCATCCCCTCGTAGCGGCCGGAGCGCTTGAGGTAGTCGGCCATCACCTCGCTGTGGCGCCCGGTGAAGAGCCCCACGAAGTGCTCCACCGCGTCGTTGCGCACCACCGGGATGTCCCAGCGGGCGGCGGTCGCGGCGGCGGCCTCGCTGATCAGCCCCACGGGGTCGCCCGGGCGGGCCGGGTGCGGGTCGATCCCGCCCAGCGCCAGCGTGGTGCCTATGGAGCCGCCAAGGATGAGGGCGACCGGGAACGCCGTCCTGAAGCGCATCGTATCTCCGGATTGCACTGCGAGGAGCCGACCGGGATAATCGGGGCGATGATTCCCAAGTTAATAGCCTACATAGCTTTATGCAACCGAATGGAGAGCGAAGAAACATCTGTGACGCCGAAGCGTCTGCGGAATGGCCTCACGCGGAGCCGCGGAGGAACACCGGAGAGGCAGACGAATCGCAGTTCTCCCGGTCTTCTCCGCGGCTCCCGTGTGAGACCCGCCGTCGGGTGAGTCCAGGTTGCGCCTGACCCGGCCGCGGCGCAGGTTGGCGGGGGCGTCGTACTGGAATCTTCAGCCGAAACTCATCCCAAATGCGAAGAATCGCCCTGCTGGCGTGTCTCCTCCTCCCCGCGGCCGCGGCGGCGCAGGACACGGCGCGCTTCACCCGCGCGGACAGCCTCCGCGGCTCCATCGGCCCCGGGCGGGCGTGGTGGGACGTGGCGTTCTACGACCTGCACGTGCGCGTGAGCCCGGCGGACAGCAGCGTGAGCGGCCGCAACGGCATCACCTACCGCGTGGTGCAGCCCGCGCGGGAGATGCAGATCGACCTGCAGGTGCCCCTCGAGGCCGACAGCATGGTGCAGGACGGGCGGCGCGTGCAGTACCGGCGCGACGGGAACGCCTTCTTCGTCACCCTCCCGCCGCAGCGGGTGGGCCAGACGAAGACGGTGACGGTCTGGTTCCACGGCCGGCCGAAGGTAGCCCGCAACCCGCCCTGGGACGGCGGATTCGCCTGGAAGGCCGACAGCACCGGGAAGCCGTTCATCGCCACCGCCGTGCAGGGGCTGGGCGCGAGCGCCTGGTGGCCGAACAAGGACACGCAGGCGGACGAGCCGGACAGCCAGCGCATCGCCATCACCGTCCCCGACCCCATGGTGGACGTGTCGAACGGGCGGCTGCGCAGCACCACGCGCAACGGGGACGGCACCACCACCTACGAGTGGTTCGTCGCCAACCCCATCAACAACTACGACGTGGCGGTGAACGCGGGGACGTACGCGCACTTCACCGACGTCTACCGCGGCGAGGGGGGCGAGCTGACGCTGGACTTCTGGCCGCTCGCCTACCACCTGGAGGCGGCGCGGCGGCAGTTCGCGCAGGCCAGGCCGATGCTCGCCTGCTTCGAGCACTGGTTCGGCCCGTACCCCTGGTACCGCGACGGCTACAAGCTGGTGGAGGCGCCGCACCTGGGGATGGAGCACCAGAGCGCGGTGGCGTACGGCAACCGCTACCTGAACGGCTACCTGGGTCGCGACCTTTCGCACACCGGCCTGGGGCTCAAGTGGGACTTCATCATCGTCCACGAGAGCGGCCACGAGTGGTTCGGCAACAACATCACCACCAGGGACCTGGCCGACATGTGGGTGCACGAGGGGTTCACCAACTACTCCGAGAGCCTCTACACCGAGTGCCAGCAGGGGAAGGAGGCCGGCGCCCGCTACGTGATCGGCACCCGCGCCAACGTGCAGAACGACCGGCCCATCGTCGCGCCCTACGGGGTGAACGCCGAGGGCTCGGGCGACATGTACTACAAGGGCGGGAACATGCTCCACACCATCCGCCAGATCGTGGGCGACGACGAGAAGTGGCGGCGGATCCTGCGCGGGCTGAACCAGACCTTCCGCCACCAGACGGTGACCGGGCGGCAGGTGACGGACTACGTGAGCCGGCAGGCGGGGATCGACCTGTCGAAGGTGTTCCAGCAGTACCTGACGACCACGAAGATCCCGGTGCTGGAGTACCAGGTCCAGGGCCCGACCCTGCGCTACCGCTGGGCCGACGTGGTCCCCGGCTTCGACATGCCGGTGAGGGTGCGGCTCTCGGGGACGGGCTGGCAGACGATCCGCCCCACCACGCAGTGGCAGACGGCGCCGTTCCGGCTGGCGAACCGCTCCGAGTTCCGGGTGGACGAGAACTACTACGTGATCCCACGGGACCTGGACGCGCCTCGGAAACCGTAACGGCCGTGTAA
>DASYJZ010000850.1:0-7201 GCA_035995965.1 Longimicrobium sp.
GGCTCAACCTGGTGCGGCGCCAGAACCCGGCACTGCACGAGTACGAAAACCTGCGCTTCCACGCCGCCGACAGCGACGACATCCTCTTCTACGGGAAGATGACGGAAGACCGCACCAGCATGGTGTTCGTGGCCGTGAACCTGGACCCCTTCCAGGCGCACGAGACGGTGCTGCACTTCCCGCTGCAGGAGATGGGGATCGGCTGGACGGACCCGTGGGAGGTGGAGGAGCTGCTCACCGGCGAGCGGCACTTCTGGCAGGGCGCCGACCACTGGCTGCGCTTGGAGCCAGGCGCCCCCGGCCGCATCTATCGCATCCGCGCCTGGCGCAGCAGCGAGACCGGCTTCGACTACTTCATGCCGCCGACGCTCGTGTGAGGCGGGTTGCCGCTTGACACCGAAGGGCGACGGTATATACTGTATATACTCGGCCTTGGAGGCCGGATTCGACCGGTCTACTGAGGGACAAAGTTGCCAGTAGGTACTTATCTGGATATGCTGGACAAGCGGGTGGTCGGTGTGTATCTTGACGCCAGTCGGGGGAGGTCGCAGTGCCGAAGAAGTACCGGGCCACGCTGTTCACCAACGGAGGGAGCCAGGCCGTGCGTCTGCCCAAGGAGTGCCGCTTCGACGGCAAGGTGGTGGAGGTGTGGAAGGAGGGCTCCCGTGTGATCCTCGCGCCAGTCGAGAAGCGAGCGTGGTCGCCCGGGTTCTGGGAGCGGATGCTGAAGCTGGCGCCCGAGGTGAACATGGAGATTCCCGAACGGCTCCCGCCTAACCCGTATCGCGAAGCCATTCTCGACGAACTGGCAGAAGACTGACGCCCCCAACCTCCACGCGGACGACGGATTGTACCTCCTCGACACCGACGTCTGCGTGTGGGTGGTCCGCGGACGACAGCCGCTCATCTCCAGAGTCTCCGCCACCTCCCCCGACGATCTGGCCCTCGCGAGTATGACGGAGGCGGAGCTGTGGTACGGGGCGTGGAAAGGCGGGCGCGAATCGAACGTCCTCGCCACCGGCCAGTTCATCGGCGACATCGGCACCGTGCTCCCGTTCGATTCCGTCGCAGCGAAGATCCATGCGGAGTTGCGGCTGGCCCTTCGCGCGACCCCCATCTCCGACAACGACCTGGTGATCGCGAGCACCGCCCTCGCGAGCCAACGGACGCTCGTCACGGGCAACGTCCGCGAGTTCTCGCGGGTTCCCGGGCTGGAGGTCGAGAGCTGGCTGTGAAGCAGCTCGCCGGATGATGAAGAAAGCCCGCCGCTGCGGATGCAGCGGCGGGCTTGGTCTATTCCCCCTGGCCGGGCTGAGCTCGCCGCCGATCGCGGCTGATGCCGGCCAGCGCGCAGAGCGGAATTCACCGCCTCGGCATCCGGGGGAACACGTCCATGACCTTCTTCAGGGTGCGCCCTCAGCCGAAGCCATCGTCCTCGCCGGGGGGGAGCCGGGGCGGGGCGGCCTCGGCGGCGGCGGCCTGGCGCTCCTGCTGCCTGGCGAGCGCGGCGACGGACATCACGCCGCTCGGGCCCATCGAGTCCACGATGCTGCTGGGGATCACCATCATCCCGCCCTTCTGCTTCAACCCCTCGTACAGGATGTTCATCTGGCGGAGCTGGAGCGCGGTGGGGTTGTCGGCGTAGGCGACGGAGGCCTGCGCGAAGAGCTGCGCGATCTCCACCTCGGCCTGGCCCAGGATGATGCGCGCCTGCTTCTCTCGCGCCGCCTGCGCCTCGCGGCTCATGGCGTCCTGCAGCACGGTGGGGATCACCACGTCGCGCATCTCCACCGAGTGCACGGTCACGCCCCAGGGGGTGGAGCGCACGTCGATCAGCGCCTGCAGCTCGCTCTCGATGCGCTCGCGGCCGCGCAGCAGCTCGGTGAGGCTGGTGCGGCCGATGATGTCGCGCAGCGCCGTCTGCGCCGCCCAGCTCACCGCCTGCACGTAGTCTTGCACTTCCAGCGCGGCCTTCTCGGGGTCGTGCACGGTCCAGAAGAGCACCGCGTCCACGTTCACCGGCACCGTGTCGGCGGTCAGCGTCTGCTCGGCCGCGAAGCTGGTGGTCACGGTGCGCTGGTCGATCCAGGCGGCGATGTTGTCCACGAAGGGGATCACGGAGAACACGCCGGGGCCCTTCAGCCCCACGTAGCGCCCCATCCGCAGCACCACCGCGCGCTCCCACTGGCGCGCGATCTTGGGCGACATCGCGCCCACCAGCCCCACCGCCGCGCCGGCGATGATGGCGAGGGGGGTGTGCAGCGCCATGGTGGCCGCGGCGCCGAGCGCGGTGGGCACCACCATCGCCAGCGTGGCGAGGAAGTTCCCCCCCCCGCCCGAGGCGCGGCGCGTGGGCAGGTTGGGGGACGCGGGCATCAGGTCGTTTCTAGGTGGCATCGGAGGCTGGTCTCCTGCGGCTGTCCAGGTGGATGATGACGTCGTTCAGCGAGAACCCCAGGCCGTTCGCCTGCCGGAGGAAGGTGTCCTCGAGCGCCGAGAGCTCGTCGAGCAGCTCCTCCTGGCCGATGTCGGCCGGGGACGCGCTCACTACGGCGCCGACCCCCGGCTTGGTTGCGAGCACCCCCTGCCGCTGCAGCTCGGCGTAGGCGCGCGACACGGCGTTGGCGCCCACCTTGAGCTCCACGGCGAGCTGCCGCACGGTGGGAAGAGGCTCGCCCGGCTCCAGCAGCCCGGCGCCGACCGCCGAGCGGATGGTGCGGACGAGCTGCGCGTCCACGGGCGTGGGGTCGGTCGGGTCGATGTGGAACATGGGGGCGGGGGTCAGGGGCAGGTGAAGGGTGCGCGCCCGCCGTCGGAGTGTCAAGCACGGTCTCGCGCCGGGCGGTCCCACGGAAGTATGATTCGCGCGCGAACCCATCCCCATCCCCCGGTTCCATCCCGATGACACCCCGCGAGAAAGCGGCCTCCCCGGCCGATCCTCCGCCACCCGCCCGGACACCCTTCGACGCGGCGCTGGAGACGACGGCGCTCATCCATCCATCGTCCGCTGCGGACGGCGAGCCGCGGGCGGGCGAAGCCGCGGCCGAGTCGGCATCGTGCCCATTCTGCGGTGGCGAGGTGACGCCGCGCGACGAGCGCTGTCCCCGCTGCGCGGCGAAGGTGGTGCCGCCGGGGAGCAAGCCGATCGAGAAGATGCGGGGGAAGGCCCGCACGGTGTACCTCCTGCAGGCGCTCGCACTGCTCTGCGGAGTCACCGCGATCCCGGGGCTGCTGCTGGCCTACGCCAACCGCGGGGCCGCCCGCGACACCTGGCTCGACAGCCACTGCGAGTGGCAGATCGACACCGTCTGGGGGATGTTCTGGTTCTGGCTGTGCGGGATGGCGGTGCTCTTCGTCGGCGACCATTTCCTGGGCCGCGGTCTGCCCGGGCACGGCCCGGCGCTGCTGGTGATGCTCGGCGGCTACGCCTGGTACATCGCCCGCCT
Organism: Longimicrobium sp.; assembly: GCA_035995965.1. Lineage (GTDB taxonomy): Bacteria > Gemmatimonadota > Gemmatimonadetes > Longimicrobiales > Longimicrobiaceae > Longimicrobium. Next base: position 3,447 of record DASYJZ010000850.1, read on the forward strand.
GGTGAAGGGATGGACGCGGCTTTCGGACGGCGATCCGGTCACCGACTACTGACCTCTCTCGCGTCTCCCGCGGCTCTGCGTGAGACCAATCCGTAAAAGCCCGTCGACAGCAAACGAAGGGGGCTCCCGCACGGGAGCCCCCTTCGTCGTTACCCGGCGTGACCAGTCCCGGTTTACTTGTTCGGGTCCAGGATCAGCTCGATGCGGTGCGCCGAGCCCTGCAGGTGGAGCTGGGTCTCGCGGTTGCCGGCGTGCGGGATCGCCCGCTGGATCTGCGCCCGCAGCGTCACCAGCTCGCCGCGCAGCATCGCCTTCGCCTCTTCCGAGAGCGGCTGCGGGCGGGGGCCGAAGAACACCTGCTGCTGGGCCTCGTCCTCCGGCTTGGGGTTGAGCTTGCCGTCCACCAGCGTCAGGAAGCTCTGCTGCAGCGCGCGGCGGTACGGGTCGATCACCACGCTCGCGCTCCCCACCTCGCTCCACACCCCGCCGCGCACGTCGTCGAGCATGTCGGCGAGCGAGTAGGTGGCCCCGGCGGTGGGCGCCAGCGCCTGGTTCTCGATCAGCCGGTTCATCCGCTCGTCATCGAGCAGCACCCCCAGCACCCGCATCTGCGCGCTGCCGATGCGCGTGATCATCCCCCCCGCCTCGATGCGCCGGGCGATGTCGGGGCGGATCAGGTAGGTGGGGGTGCGGAACACCTTCTCGTTCAGGAAGCGCACCGCCTCGGCCTGGCGCGCGCGGGAGAGCGGCGTGTACACCGCGCCCGACTGGCTTCCCGACTTGTACTGCACGTTCGCCCCGCCCACCACGGTGGCCACGTGCGCCGCCTCGGTGGACCACTGCCGCACGGTGCGGTCGTACAGCTCGCGCAGGTCGCTGTTGTCCTCGCCGCGGCGGATGGCGGCGCCGGGGATGTAGCTCACCACGCGCTCGAGGTTGCGGAAGCCGAGCGCGGTGGACTTCACCGGGTCGGCGTCGCCCACCGCCTCGCTGAGCGTGCCGTAGGCGCCGAACTCGTTGTTGGCCGAGAAGCGGTACCAGGGCACCGTGTCCTGGATCATCGCCCAGCGGTCCAGCGTGGGGCGCTCCGCCGCCGGCGAGCTGGCGCCGGGGATCGGCGTGTACCCCCACATGATCGCGTACCTGTCGTACGGCCCCACGCGCGGGACGATGTCCTCCAGCGGGATGTTGTCCTCGGGCTGGGCGACGTAGTTGAAGCGCGAGTAGTCCATGATGCTGGGCGAGTGCCCCATCCGCCGCACCCAGGTGGGGCTGCGCACGCTGTCGGCCGGGTAGGTGCTGCTGCCGAGCTGGTCGTGCTGCAGGCCGATGGTGTGGCCGATCTCGTGCGCCACCACGAACTCCAGCAGCCGCCCCATCAGCGAGTCGGGCATCGGCAGGGTGCGGGCGCGCGGGTCGAGCTGCGCGGCCTGGGTGAAGTACCAGGCGCGCTGCAGGTTCAGCACGTTCTGGAACATGCGCACCGAGCCGTTCAGGATCTCGCCGGTGCGCGGGTCGTGCACGTGCGGCCCCACCGCGTTCTCCACCGTGCTCGGGAGCCAGCGGATCATGGTGTGGCGCACGTCCTCGGGCGACCAGTCGGGGTCGTTCGTCGGCGGGTCGGCGGCCACGATGGCGTTCTTGAAGCCGGCGGCCTCGAAGGCGGGCTGCCAGTCCAGGATGGCGCGCCGGATCCACGGCTTCCACTGGTCCGGGGTGTTGGGGTCCACGTAGTAGACGATCGGCTTCTTGGGCACGCAGAGGTCGCCCACGCGCTGGTCGGAGCACTCCAGCCGGTAGCGGGTGATGAACTCGCGGGTGGCGGCGCGCTGCTCCTGGCCGAAGTCCACCTGCCGCACGGTGAAGAAGCCCACCCGCTCGTCGGCGCGCCGCGGCATCATCGGCACGGCGGGGAGCCGGACGATGCTCCAGTGCGCGAGCACGCTGCGCGCGGGCGTGGGCGCGCCGCCCGGCGTGGGCGCGCGGCCCCCGGCGGGCGCCGGCGTGCCGGTCTGCGCCGCCTCGACCTCGACGTTGTCGGGGAAGGCCAGGGCGCGCTCCACGTAGCTGCGCCGCTCGTCGATGGTGCCGCGGATGGCGGCGAACTCGGGGACGCTGGTGGTGAACAGGCGCGTGACGTCGATCACCGCGGCGCTGTCGGCCCCGTACGCCTCCACGTTGAAGACGGCGATGATCGGCGGGTAGTTCGACGTCTGCACCGCGCGGTAGACCGAGAGCGAGGTGTCGGCGGTGATGGAGAACGACGGCGAGCGCAGGATCACGCGGTTGCCGTTGCGCTCCCAGCGCAGCGTGCGCTCGCCGAACTGGTCGCCGCCGTACTCGGGGAACTGCCCCGGGGCCGGGTTGGGCGCGGGCGCCGAGGCGGCCGCGAAGCGTCCCACCGCCAGCATGTCCTTGTTCAGCTCGCGCGCGGGGATCTCGAAGTAGAGCTTCTCGCCCACTTGGTGCACCGCGAACATCCCCCGGCGGGTGCGCGCCTCGGAGGTGATCACGCGGCCGTACGGCCTGGGGCGCGCCGCGCCGCCGCCGGTGGGCCCGGTGGTGTCGCTCGGGGCCCCGGCCATGCCGCCGGGCGCCGCGCCGGTCCGCGCCGGTCCGCCGCGCGCAGCCGAGGCGGCGGGGCCGTTCCCCGCCGGGCGCGGCGAGGCGGGGGGTGGGTTGTGGGTGCAGCCCGCCAGGAGCAGGAGGGCCGCGGGTACGGACAGGTATCTCATCACGGGCGCCGGGTCGCAGGGTTCAGGAACAGGGAGGCGTCTGAATTACACCCCGCCGGCACGGGTGTCAACCGGTGGCCTTCTTCCCCCGCGTGGGCGGGGCGCGTACGTTGGCCGGGCCTGCGGATTGCATCCCGCCGCAGGCCAATTCTGCGGTCGGCTCGCCCGCGGGCGCACCCCTGGAGACGACGGTCCGGTGAATCGAGAGCACCATCGCTGGTACAGCCCCTCGCTCGGCCGCGACATGGACCTGCTGGTGTTCGGGCACCACGGCGCGCGCCTGCTGGTGTTCCCCACCTCCATGGGGCGCTACTTCGAGTGGGAAGACCGCGGGATGATGGAGGCGCTGGGCGAGCACATCGAGCGCGGCTGGCTGCAGCTCTACTGCGTGGACAGCGTGGACGACGAGAGCTGGTACGCGAAGTGGAAGCATCCGCACGACCGCGCGGTCCGGCAGGGGCAGTACGAGGACTATGTGGTGCGCGAGGTGCTCCCCTTCAGCCAGTCGAAGAACGGCACCCCCTTCCTGATCGCCACGGGTGCGAGCTTCGGCGCCTACCACGCCGTGAACATGGGGCTGCGCAACCCGCACCTGTTCAACCGCGTGCTGGGGATGAGCGGCCTCTACGACATCCGCGAGCAGACCGACGGCTGGTACGACGACGCCATCGCCGCCCAGAACCCCTCGCACTACGTGAGCCTGGTCGACGAGGGCGCGCGGCTGGAGGCGATGCGGCGGATGGACGTCATCCTGGCCACCGGCCGCGACGACTCGTTCGTCGGCAACAACGAGTACCTGTCGAAGGCGCTCTGGGAGAAGGGCGTCGGCAACGCGCTGCGCCTGTGGGACGGCTGGGCGCACGACTGGCCGTGGTGGAGGGACATGGTTCGGATGTATGTCGGGGGGAGTGACTAACAGAAGTGCCAAGTGCCAAGTGCCCAGTGCCAAGTGCCAGGGAACGGCACTCGGCACTCAGGAACCGGGAGGGGGGAAGATCGTGGGAACCGCCCAGCCCGTCG
>DASYJZ010000851.1:0-4340 GCA_035995965.1 Longimicrobium sp.
AGGGGCTCGCATGCCTCTCCGCGGCTCCGCGGCTCTGCGTGAGATGCAGTTGGCGGTGTTCAGGACGCGCCGAGCTTCTCCCGGAGCACCGCGCGGACCGCGTCGCCGCCGAAGCCGCGGCGGGCGAGGAAGGCCAGGAGCCGCGCGCGGGCCCGGGCCGGGTCCTCGCCGGCGCGCGGCTTCCAGCGGGCGGCGGCGGCGCGGGCCAGGTCCAGCTCCGTCGCCTCCTCGCGTTCCATCACCTCGGCGATGGCCGCGCGGGCGGTGTCGTCGTCCACCCCCTTCGCCCGCAGCTCGCCGACTAAACGCCGCGGGCCGCGCGGCTTCAGGCGCACCCGGTCGCGCACGAAGCTCTCGGCGAACGCCGCGTCGTCCACCACGCCCAGCCGGTCCAGGCGCTCCACGGTGGCGGCGGCGACGTCCTCGTCGAACCCCTTCCGCTTCAGCCGGCGCTTGAGCTCCACCGAGGTGCGGGCGCGGTAGGAGAGGAGCGACAGCGCCGCATCGCGCGCCTTCCAGGTCTGGTCCTTTGCCTCGAGCTCCGCCAGCCGCGCCTCGTCCACCTCGTCGCCCACCCGTAGCGCCTCCGCCAGCACCAGCTCCGCGGAGAGTCCAAGCCGGAACACGCCGTCCACGTGCACGTTCACCCGCTCCGGGTGCAGCCGCTGCGGCTGGATCGCGGTGACCTTCATCCGTCGCGGTAGCTCGAAGGCCGGGCTAGCAGTGGCAGGCGCCGGTCGGACACGTGTTGTAGTCGCACGTCTCGTTTCCGCACCACGTGAAGCCGGGGCAGGTAGGGCCGGCGATCGACCCCGCGTTGGCGTTCACCGTGCCCGGGCTGGCAGGCGCGGCCGCGGTGCCGAACGTCTCGACCTGCAGATCGTTCAGCTCGAAGCGGAGCTTCTTCATCGAACCCTCCTTGACCGGAATGGGAAAGGTGAACCTGTGTGCGGGCACGGCTCGCGATGCGCCCGCACGGTCGGAGGGAAGATGCACCCTCGCACAGCGGCCGATTGTGAGCGCGCCGGACAGGATGCCGCGTCGCAGCTCAACTGTCAAGCCACAGCGGGCGTGCGGCGACCTCTTCGTCGAACCCTCTTCCGCTTGAACCGGCGCTTGACTCCACCGAGGTGCGGCGCGGTAGGAGCGCGGTGATTTTCATGAGCGTGCGGGCGGCGCGTTCACCCCCGCGGCCCGGGCCACGTAGCGCGCCAACGCCACGTAGTAGAGCGGCGACAGGCATACCATGGCCAGCGCGGGGTAGCTCCGGTACCAGAGTTGGGCGCGCGACACGGCCGGGACCGATGCGGCCGCCAGTCCCAGGAAATAGAAGCCATAGTACGCTCCGATCCACCAGATCCCCAGCGGAAATCCGAGGCAGACGTACCGCTCGATGAAGGAGCGGCCGTCGCCGCGCTCGTTGGCGGCGAAGCAGTACCAGATCCCGCCGAGGCTGATGACCAGCTGCAGCAGGGCCGTAGCCGCCCAGATCGGTGTCCGGAACGCAGGGCCCGACGCACCGCCGACGAGCCCGGCGATGACGACGATCGCCAGCAAGTAGCCCAGCTTGTCCTTCTCACTGAGCGCGTCCTCGCGAAGTTCGTCCGCGAGACGCGTTACGTTGAGCAGGTGCATCGAGAGAATAGGGCAGAGGGTCGACGGCGTGCGAGCGCCAAGCTATCGTCCCACTCCCCGAAACGCGAAGACGCAGGGCTCCGGTTCCCCTGCGTCTCCTCTGCGTCTGTGCGTGCGATGCAGTTGCCGTTTCGGTCGAGAGTTGGTCCGGAAGCCGGCACAGCGTAGATTCTGAGGAATGGGTCTGGACGTCGAATGGGATTTGCCGAGCGGGACGCCGAGGGTGCGCATCATCAGCCCCAGATGACCAGCCGCGAACGACGGACCTATGAAAACGCATCCCGAGGCTGACGACCTGCGCGAGGAATACGAGTTCACCGTCGAAGAGCTTCGTGCCGGCGTGCGTGGCAAGTACGCGGCGCGCTACGCAGAGGGAACGAACCTCGTCCCTCTGGCTCGCGACGTCCTTGAGGTGTTCCCGGACGCCGCCGCCGTCAACGATGCACTGCGGGCGCTGGCCGGTATTATCAAGCAGCGTTCTGCCGCCTGAAACCAAGCAACACAACCGTCGCCGGGCCAAACGCAGAGACGCAGAGGACCGGCCTCCTCTGCGTCTCTGCGGCTCTGCGTGAGATTGCAGTTGCCGTTGTCTTACCCGCGGGCGCGGAAGTTCACGATGGCCGCGGTGCCGTCGTCGTGGCGGCCGGTCATGGAGACCACCTGCCCGGGCCGGAGCGCGTCGACCACGCCGCGCAGCTCGGCGATGGTGCCGATCGCGCGGCCGTTCACCCGCTCGATGACGAATCCACGGCCGATCTGCCCCGCCACGGGGCCGGCTGGATCCACCTCCGCCACCACCACGCCCCGCGCGTTCTGGTTGCCGAGCTGCGCCGCGATGTCGGGCGTGATCTGCACCGCCGCGAAGCCGACCTTGTCCGCCGCGCTGCGCTCGCCCGGCTTGCCGGCGTCGCGCGCGGCGGTGCGAGCCACGTCCATCTGCGTGAGCCGCAGCGTGGCGGAGCGGCGGCTGCCGTAGCGCACATAGTCCACCTTCACGGCCTCACCGGGCGCGTGGCGCATCACCGTCTCCATCAGGTCGCCGCGGCTCTTCACCGGCTGCCCGTCGATCGCCACGATCACGTCGCCCATCTGCATCCCCGCGTCGTGGGCCGCGCCCTTCGGCTCGCTGGAGACCACCGCCCCGTCCGGCGAAGGCAGGCGGAAGACCTCGGCGTCGGCCGTGGTCGCGTCGCGGACCAGCACCCCCAGCATCGGCCGGTGCACCACGCCGTACTTCAACAGGTCGTCGGCCACGCGCTTCGCCAGGTTGATCGGCACCGCGAAGCCGTACCCGGAGTAGTAGCCCGTGGGCGAGGCGATGGCGCTGTTCACCCCCACCACGCGCCCCTGCAGGTCCACCAGCGGCCCGCCGGAGTTGCCGGGGTTGATAGCGGCGTCGGTCTGGATGTAGTGCTCCAGCGGCGCGTTGGCGCCGTCGCTGCTGGCCATGATGCCGATGCTGCGCCCCTTGGCGCTCACGATCCCCGCCGTGGTGGTCTGCCCGAGCTGCAGCGGGTACCCCAGCGCCAGCACCCAGTCGCCCGTGTCGAGCTGGTCGCTGTCGCCCAGCCGCACGGTGGGCAGGCCGCGGCCCTCGACCTTCAGCACCGCGATGTCGGTGTTGGGGTCGCGCCCCACCACCCGCGCGTCGAACTCGCGCTTGTCGTTCAGCACCACGCGGATGGTGGTGGCGCCGTCGACCACGTGGTTGTTGGTCACCACGTAGCCGTTGGCGTCGATGATGAACCCGGAGCCCGACGCGGCCTGGGGCGCCGAGCGCCCCCGCCCGCCGAGCATGTCTTCGAACGGGGTGCCGCGCAGCTCCGGCGGCACCTGCTGCGAGACGGTGCGCGCCGCCATCTCGGTGCGCACCTGCACCACCGCGTCGATGGCGGCGTGGCTGGCGGCGCGGAAGGCGGTGGAGAGCCCCGCGGGCGAGCCGGCGTCCCCAGCGACCAGCGGCCGGGCCGCCTGCGCCGTCGCCTGGGGAATGGGCTGCTTCACCACGTCGGCCAGCGTGGCGCCGGCGCCGATCCCCGCGGCCATGAGGGCGGGGACCGCGAGCTTGCGAAGTCGCGTCTTCATCGTCAGTTCTATTCTCTGGTCCAGGGTTTTCCGAATCCCGTTGCGATCCACCATTACACGGGCCCGACGTCCGCGGTTCGGCGCCAGGATTAGACGCGGGTTAGCCGAGGATTAGCCGCGTTTAATCCAGGGAAGATCCCGGCCCCCATCCTCCGGCTCGCGTGTACCGGACACACGAGAAAGCATCTCCAACGTTTCCACTCTCGCCCCCTTCGCACTCTCGCACTCCCCATGCGCATCCTGATCGTCGAAGACAACGCCCGCATCGCCGGCTTCCTGCAGAAGGGGCTGCGCGAGGAGGGGTACGTGGTGGAGGTGGCGGGCGACGGCGACTCGGCGTTCGAGAAGGCCACGCAGCAGGGGTTCGACGCGGCGGTGGTCGACGTGATGATCCCCGGGCGCGACGGCTTCCAGCTCGTCCGCGACCTCCGCGCCGAGGGGGTGCCGCTCCCCGTGCTGCTGCTGACCGCGAAGGACCGCACCGAGGACAAGGTCGTCGGGCTCGATTCCGGGGCCGACGACTACCTGACCAAGCCCTTCGAGTTCTCCGAGCTCACCGCGCGGCTGCGGGCGCTGCTGCGGCGCAACGCGGGGACCGGCGCGCCGGCCACGCTCAGGGT
>DASYJZ010000852.1:0-10233 GCA_035995965.1 Longimicrobium sp.
GGAGACACACCATGCGCAGGATAACGCTGGGTATGGCCGCAGTGGCCGTCCTGGTCTTCACGAAGCCGGCGGCGGCGGACACCGTGTGCGACTGGTGGGAGTTCGCCAACCGGATCTACAACGCGACGCAGGGGACGCACACGCCCGAGCAGGACCGCGCCATCACCCGCGCCTCGCTCGCCATGTTCGAGGCGCTGAACGCGATCGACCGGCGCTACGAGAGCTACCTGAACTTCCCCGCCGGCGATCCCACCGCCTCGCAGGACGCCGCCGCGGCGACGGCGGCCTATCGCGTGCTGCTGCACCACTTCCCCACCCAGAAGACCACGCTCGACGACACCTACGCCATCAGCATGAACTCGATCACCGACGCGCGCGCCCGCGAGGCCGGGCGGCTGATCGGCGAGGCGGCGGCGACGGCGGCGATCGCGGCCGGGGGGGTCGATCCCGCCATCGCGCAGGAGCCCTACCGCCCCCGCACCAGCCCCGGCGAGTTCATCTCCACGTCGCTGCCGCAGATCGACCCGTACATGTCCACCTTCCGCCCCTGGGCGATCCCCAGCGCCGACGCGCTGCGGCCGCCGCCGCCGCCGGCGCTCACCAGCGCCACCTGGGCCCGCGACGCCGAAGAGGTGCGGCGGCTGGGGAGCCGGACCAGCACCGAGCGCACACCGCACCAGACGCTGATGGCGCGCTACCGCCAGGCGTTCGAGATGGCCCCGGCGATGCACGCCGCGGCCGAGGCGCCCGGGCGCAGGCCGGTGCAGAATGCGCGGATGTTCGCCCTGTACCAGATGGCGTTCGACGACGCGGCCCTCGCCATGATCGTCGCCAAGTTCCACTACAACTTCTGGCGGCCGATCACCGCGATCCGGAACGCCGCCGCCGACGGCAACGACGCGACCACGCAGGATCCGGCCTGGGTGCCGCTGCTCACCACGCCCAACTTCCCGGAATATCCGTGTGGCCACTGCACCGTCGCCGCCGCCATCGCCGAGGTGATGAAGGCCGAGACCGGTCCAACCCCGGCCACGGGCGTGCGGGTCGCCTCGCAGGCGATCCCCAACGCGGTGGTGCAGGTGCTGCCGAGCTGGGACCAGTGGGCGCGGGAGGTGTCCGACTCGCGCATCTACGGCGGCGTGCACTACCGCTTCTCCAACGAGGCGGGCGAAGAGATCGGCCGCCGCGCCGCCCGCATCGTGTTGGAGCGCGTGATGCGCCCGCTGCCACGCCAGAACGCGCGGCGCTGAGGTAGCCGCGCGGCCGGCCACTGAACAGAACATCTCACGCAGAGACGCAGAGGAACCGAGAGAACGCAGTTGAAGTTCTCTCGGTTCCTCTGCGTCTCTGCGTGAGACGGCCGTTGCTGCGTCGACTTCAGAAGTGGATCACGCGTGCGATCTGCACCCCGGCCGCCCAGCGAGGATGCGTGCTGTCCTCGCCCCCGCTCCACCCCAGCGCGCCCTCCACGTTCAGCGGCAACCCGGGGATGGCGACGCGCCGTCCCACGGTGAGCGCGGCGGCCGGGACGGTTTCGCGGCTCGTGGCCTCGATGACCACGTCGGTGGCGAGCGGCCGCAGGACCTTGAACGCGTGCCGAGCGACGCCAACGCCCGGCCGGACGTAGAACGACGCCGAGCCGAACTGGACGGACGCGAGCAGCGACTCCGTCTCCAGCGTCCGCGTGAAGTGATCGTAGGCGGGAGTGTCCGGAATCCCGGACAACGCCGAGTCAGGCGCGGTGCTGCCGAGCCCGTGCATGCTCCCTTCGAGCATGAGCGCGGTGGAAGGGCCCAGGCGCCATCCGGCACGCAGGTGCACCGACTCGCCGACGTGGGAGGAGTTTGCACGCGGCTCGTCCACGAACGATACGCCACCCCCGATGCCGACGAAGAAGCCGCGCGGCTCCGCGGACTGGGCCTGGGCGCGCGGCGCAGCGGCAATGGCCGCCGCGAGCGCGAGGATGCCGGCGAGACGTGAGCAGATCGAGTGCATGGGAGTGTGCGAGCTGAGGTGGATCGGGAGCGTCTGCTTAGAAGACCTCGACCGTAGAACGCGCGATCCAGCCCGCGCGTGACCGGCAAGCCACAAAGTAGCGAGCCTCACCCTTGACCGGACAGCATCTTAGCACTAGCATAGATTCATGTCCGGTCGTTACCTTGTTCAACCGACTCCTATGGCCAAGAACCAGCATGTCGTGCCGCGCGGAGAGCAGTGGGCGATCCGCGGAGCCGGCAACACGAAGGACACGCGGCGCTTCGACACGCAGTCGGAGGCGATCGCGCGTGGGCGCCAGATCGCTCGGAACCAGGGGAGCGAGCTGGTGATCCACGGCGTGAACGGACGCATCCGGGAGAAGAGCACCTATGGCCGTGATCCCTATCCGCCGGAGGGCTGAGCGGAACGGCGACGCGACTCCCGCCGCGACTGCGGCATGGCACAGGTCGAATCCCTGGGCTGGTCCGGATGCAAGTGCTGGTTCTGGTCGCGAGACCACCTCGAGCCGCACTTCCACGTCCAGTCGCCGGGCGAGTGGGAGTTGCGCGTGTTCTTCGGAGACGACCCGCCGCGCTACGACCTGCTCTGGGAGCTGAAGAAGGTGCCCGGCAAGACCTTGCGCAAATTCCTCGCGCAGGTGGCGGAACACCGGGAAGCGCTGCTGGTGGAGTGGAATGACAAGGTACAGGTAGACGATCCGTGACGATTCAGGCGCCGGTCTTCTCTCATCCGCGCTTCATCTCCAGGAAGCTTCAAACGGCGGCGGCTCTCTCGGCGCCGTTGAGGCGGATCGCGCGACGGATCGGCGCCGGAGAGGGAGCCGATCGAAGTGCTCCCGTGGTAGCGGGGTTCGCCTCGGAGTTCATCTTCCCCACGCCCGGGGAAAACTTGCCGCCTGGCCGCAACTCGTCCACGCGCTACCTCGCCGTAATCGACGTGCCGGAGCCCGCACTGATGCGCCTCCCCGGGGTGCTGGAGCTTCGTCGCCCGGAGTACCGTCTCCACGTCACGCGCGACGTGGGCGTCGTGCGCCGGCTGCTCGTCTCGTCGCTCCGCGATGATCCGCGGCTCGGGATCGTGGACGCATACGTCCTCGGCGACTCCCTGGTCGTCCTTACGGGTGACTTCGAGCTCAGGTCGTTCCCCATCGCCCGCGTCCCCGCGCTCGCCTCGATTCCCTCGTCCGAGCGCAGCGCCTTCGAGATCGACGCCGACGGCTCGTACCTTTACTGGCCCGAACCCGACCTTCACCTGGGCGTTTCGCAACTGCTGCAGGCCGCCGATCCGGCGTACCTGATCGACATCGAGATCGAGCGGAACTCGAACGATTTCAGCGGCCGGGCATTGCGGTCGATCCGGGAGGAGCGCGGACTCAGGCAGGCGGACGTTCCCGGATTGAGCGAGCGGCAGGTGCGGCGGATCGAAGACGGTGTCTCGCGGCTGCGACCCGCGTCGGCGCGGAGCCTTGCCGACGCGCTGGAGCTCACGGTGGCGGAGCTGCTGGCCCAGATCGGCCGGCGCGCCACCGAGCTCCGCGGCCGCGCGTGAGCCGCGGAGGAGACGCCGTTCTCTCTTCCGGCTCCGCGGCTCTGCGTGAGACCATTCCGTAAGAGCCTGCACAGCCACGAGATCGGCCCCGCCCGGAGAGGTCCGGGCGGGGCGGTCGTCGTCCTGCGAGAGAATCAGCCGGTCAGAAGGCCTTGATCTCCTGGATCGCCCGGAACACGTCCTCCGGCTCGGGGAGGATGGCGCGCTCCACCTGCGGCGCGTAGGCCACCCAGGTGTCCAGCGAGGCCACGCGCTTCACCGGGGCGTCGAGCCAGGGGAAGAGGTCGTCGGCGATGCGCGCCGCGATCTCGGCGCCGATCCCCCACGAGAGCGAGTCCTCGTGCGCCACGATCACGCGGTTGGTGCGCTTCACGCTCTCCGCGATCGACTCCATGTCGAAGGGCGAGAGGGTGCGCAGGTCGATCACCTCGGTGCTGATCCCCAGCTGCTCCTCGGCCTGCTTCGCCGCCACCAGCGAGCGCTGCACCAGTGCGCCGCACGCCACCACCGTCACGTCGCTCCCCTGGCGCACCGTCCTGGCCTTGCCGAAGGGGATCATGAAGTTGGCGCCCGGATACACGCCCTTGTTGTAGACCTGGCGGTACAGGTGCTTGTGCTCCAGGAAGATCACCGGGTCCTCGCAGCGGATCGCCGTGCGCAGCAGCCCGGCCGCGTCCATCGCGGTGGCGGGGAGCACCACGCGCAACCCCGGGCAGTGCGCGAAGATCGACTCGCCCGTCTGCGAGTGGTAGATGCCGCCGCCCTTGAGGTAGCCGCCGTAGGTCACGCGGATCACCACGGGCGCGCTGAAGGTGTTGTTCGAGCGGTAGCGCATGGTGGCCAGCTCGTCGCGGATCTGCATCATCGCCGGCCAGATGTAGTCGAAGAACTGGATCTCGACCACCGGCTTGAGCCCGCGCACCGCCATCCCGATCGCCCGCCCCACGATGTTCGCCTCGGCCAGCGGCGAGTTGAACACCCGCGTGCCGCCGAACTCGCGCTGCAGCCCGGCGGTGACCTTGAACACCCCGCCCTTCCCCTTCACCTGCTCCAGCAGCTCCTCGCGCGAGCAGTCGGCCACGTCCTCGCCGAACACCACGATGCGCGGGTCGCGGCGCATCTCGTCCTTCAGCGTGGCGTTGATCAGGTCGACCATGGTGGTCTCGTTCCCCGAGAACCGGGGATCGTCCTCCGTGTCGAACTGCTCGGCCGTGGGGTCCACGTCGGGCGAGAAGAGGTACTTCATCGCGGTGGACGGGTCGGGCTGCGGGGAGACGAGCGCCTCGTCCACCGCGCGCATCACCTCGGCGTCCACCTCGTCGCCGATCCGCTTCAGCTCGTCCTCGGTGGCGTAGCCGAGCTGCCGCAGGAGCGCGGCGGTGCGGACGATGGGGTCGCGCTTCCCCTCCTCCCCGCGCATCTCCTCGGTCTTGTAGAACTTCTCGTCGTCCGAGAGGGAGTGCGAGTAGGGGCGGATCACCTTGGCGTGGACGAGCGCGGGGCCCTTCCGCTGCCGGCAGTACTCCACCGCGCGCCCCAGCACCTCGTAGCTCTCCACCACGTCGGTGCCGTCGCAGCTCTGGATGAACAGGTTGGGGAAGCCGGTGACGAGCCTGGAGATGCTCCCGCCGGCCGTGTTCACCTCCACCGGGACGGAGATGGCGTACTCGTTGTCCTCCACGATGTAGAGGACAGGCACCTTGAGGTTGCAGGCGCTGTTCAGGCTCTCCCAGAACTCGCCCTCGCTGGTGGTGCCGTCGCCGGTGGTGACCCAGACGATCTCGTCGTCGCCGGCGCGCGTGGCCTCGACCAGTGGGTCGCCGAGCTTCTTCGCGCGCAGCCCCGCCTCCGCCGTGCCGACGGCCTGCAGGAACTGCGTGCCCGTGGGCGACGAGGTGCTGACGATGTTGAGGTCCGGGTGCCCCCAGTGACTCGGCATCTGCCGCCCGCCGGAGCCGATGTCGGCCTCGGCACCCACGGCCGCGAGCATCTGGTCGAGCGGGGTCATCCCCAGCGCCAGGCAGAAGGCGCGGTCGCGGTAGTAGAAGTAGAACCAGTCCTCCCCCGGGCGCGCGTGGGCCGCGGCGGCCACCTGCACGCCCTCGTGGCCGGCGCCGGAGATCTGGAAGAAGATCTTGTTCTGCTGCTTGAGCTGGATCTCCTTGTCGTCGAGCCGCCGCGACAGGAGCATGGTGCGGTAGAAGCCGAGCAGCGTCTCGCGGTCGATCGAGGTCGCGGGCTCCGCCTTCGGCTTCTTGCGGGTGGTCGTCGCCATCGGGATGCTCTGCTGAAAAGTCAGCCGGGCCGCCGTTTGCCGCGGCGTACCCGGTATGTCAAGTCTCTGGACGAAAGTGGGACCAAGATACGGTCCGTGCAGGTCCGGGGCCAGTGGAGGTGTTCGTCGGTGAGTAGCTTCGCTAACCAGGACCGAACTGGATTTCTCGGTTGAGCGCGTTGGACTCAGAACTAGCTCGCAAGGCTGGGGCGGACTCGCCGGAAGCCAGGCGAGAGATAGTTTCGTGTCCTCGCTCGTTCATGATCAAAGTTTCGAGACGTTCTGCCACAGCACCCTTTGTAAGCCGAACCAAAGTTCCCGTAGCACCTCCGAACCGCTCTCGAACTAAGGCTATCAACTCCTCTTTCGAGGTTGCAGGATCGCGAAGACGCGCTTCCGCCTCCCCTAACGTTAGTTGCCGAAGGTCAACACGCCTTCGCTCGCTTCGATCGCGACGCGGGGATCCCTCTTCCAGCATTTCTAGCGCCTCAATGAACTCGTCCTCGCTCAGGTGATCCAAGCGATCGACGACCGAACGCAGTCTTTGTAATATTCTACGAAGCCGGACGTTGCCTCCCACAGGGGGTGCAACGAGCAACTCTAACGCCGTGAGGGCCGATCCGAGTTCCCCAGCCCAAGACGCGGCACGTTTGCGGTGATCGGAACGTCTGACGCTCTTCACCATCCCAACCTCGTTACGAGTTCGCTACAGACGGAATCGTACATTTTGGGAAGATTCCGATTCGCGACATTTGCGTTGTTCCATCGGTTGTACACCGGCCAGCCGGCACCGAGTGACTCAGCCACTCCCGCAGCTCGCTCAATTATGTTCTCTAAGACAGCCCCACCCCACTGCCGACGGAGTGCCGCCATTTGAGTAGAATGTTCGTTGATGTATCCAGAGAAAGCGGGACCGTGGGTTTGCGCCATCGTAATAACGATTCCCGCCAGCTTGGTATCGGGAACGAACGCGGGTGGAATTTCTGCCGCTGGTACGGTTGCGGCGAATAACTTCATTCGCGCATCAATCCGACTTTCAATCAGGTTGATCAAGTGTGTCACACCGCGCGTGGAAACCGGGTCCGGAATTACTGGTACAACGTACGCGTGACTGGCGGCGATGGCGTTCTGACTCACAATCTTCGTTGCAGGAGGACAGTCGAAAACGATAAAGTCGTACTCGTCGTCGGCACCACTCTCAGATAGCCACCGACTGAGCAACGTGCGCTTTCGCCACTCGGAGACGAGTGGATTGCCGATAGTCGTTGACCCAAGCTCGATCTCAGTATCATCGAGCTCGAGCTGCGCAGGAGCTATGTCGATCGTGGGATAGAACTTGGTCCCGAATGGGGTTTTCACGATCGCGTCGAGCCCTGGAAGCGCAGCACCCTGTGTGGTGAAAGCGGAGAATACTCTGTTGATTGTGGTTTCCGCGGCGATCGCCTCTTCCCATGGCTGCGGATCCAGCACTACGATCGAAAGGCTTGATTGATGATCGACATCAACAAATAGAACCTTTGCCAATTTTCCTCTTCGCGCAGCAAGAAAACAGCCGAGATGGAGTGCCAGGGCTGTCTTGCCTACCCCGCCTTTGAAATTGATAACCGAGAGTCTCTTGGACATCAGTTATCCTCAACCTGAAGTGGGTCAACAGATACTGAGGAGGGCACGTAGTCGAGCTTACCCTCCCAGACATATGCCCAATTGCCCGTCCCCGCAAGTTCGCCGACGGCCCGTCTGCCCTACCGCCGACGACGACCGTTCCCCCGCCGCGCGACCATCGCCACGATCCCCAGCACCACCACCAGCGCCACGAACGCCAGCCAGCCGTCCACCAGCTTGCGCGTGCCCCAGAAGACCGGGTCGGTGCCGGGGACGGCGCGCGTGAGGACGCCGTAGAACTTGAGCCAGAAGATCCAGCCGGCGTGGATGCCGATGGACGTAAGGATGTCGCCGGTGAAGTGGTAGGCGAGGCCGAGCACCATCCCCGCGAGCGTCAAGTTCACCAATGCCGGGACCAGGCCGCCGGGCTCCAGCATCCCCGCCAGCATCGTGGGGAGGACCTGGAGGCCGGAGAGCCAGCCGATGTCCGGCGGATTGTCGGGGCGCGCCATGAAGTGGACGATGGCGTAGATGGCGCTGCTCACGACCAGCGCCGCCCCCCACGGCATCGCGCGCCGCAGCCCGCCGTAGATGGCGCCGCGGAAGAGCAGCTCCTCGATCACGGCCACGAACAGCGCCGTCGCCAGCGCGCCCGCGAACTGCCCCGCGAGCTCCCCCGGCGTCCGCGGGCTGAGCGACCGGCCGCCCGCCGCGAGGGCGATCCCGCACACCGCCGCGAGCGAGAAGAAGCCGAGCGCGAACCCCGCGGCGACGCGCCGCCAGCGCAGCCGCCGCGGGTCCACGCCCACGTCCGCCCAGCGCCGGATGCCCGAGGCGCGGAGGTAGAAGGGGATGCCGAGCAGCGCCATCAGCAGCAGCGCGCGGTTCACCACCCGCGCGAAGGGCGTCCGCGCCAGCTCGTTCCCCGGCGCGACCGCCTGCAGCGCGTCGTAGAGCCACGGCGCCAGCAGCGCCCCTCCCACGAACACCGCGACGAGATAGAGGGCGAGCGCGAGGAGCGGCCGGCCCTGCCGCGTGTCGTCGATCGTGTCCGCGTGGGGCATTCGTGGTCGGGGAGATGGAATCGGTAGAAGACGGAGTCAGCGGATCGCGCCGGCGCGGCCGCTGATGCGCCGAAGCGTCGCGACCTGGCCGGCGTGGTAGCCCTCGTGCACCATCAGCAGCGCGACCCGCCGTCCGACGGGCCCGGTCGCGTTTCCGCTCTCGGAGACGGGCGCCGCGCCGAGCTGCTCGTCGGTCGCCGCCTCGAGCGCGGCCAGCACGCGCTCGCGGGAGCGGTCCAGCGCCTCGGTGAGCGCCGCCAGCGGCAGCGCACCCTCCGCTCCGGTGACGGGCGGGCTGGCGCGGTCGTAGCGCGCGTCCGCGTCGGCGCCCCACACCGGCTCATGGCCCAGCGCCCGCAGCATGTGGTTGCGGTGCACGATCACGTGGCCGACGACCCAGTTGACGCAGTTGCCTCCGCCCGGAGGCTGCGCCAGGGCGTCCGCTTCGGTGAAGCCCTCCAAGTTCGCGGCCAGCGCCCGCGTGGCGAGGCCGAACATGTGCCGCAGCGTTTCGGCGTCCATCGAGCTTCCTCCGGGTGCGGATCGACATCGAGGCGGCGCGGGAGCGCATCATCTTATCGTTCCGCCGCCCTTTGGGTAGTCTCGACGATTACCGGGACGTCAGGAAGTGGCGGGTCAGGCCGGCTCTCCGCAGGATTTTCTTGTGTCCGGCGGCGCGGATGGTCCATATTCATGGATGGATTCCAGCGCGACCGACCCCGTTCTGCCCCCACCGGCCGATCCGGCCCTCTCCGTCGCGCCCGGCGTGTGGCGGATCTCCACCCCGATGCCCTTCCCTCCCCGCCAGGTGCACGCGTACCTGGCCGAGCTCGGCGGCGGCGGGTTCCTGCTGGTGGACGGCGGCATCGGCACCGAGCCCGCGTGGGATGCGCTCGACGCGGGGGTTCGCGCCGCGGCGGGCGGCTGGAGCGCGGTGGCGGTGCACGTGCTCACCCACATGCACATGGACCACGTGGGCCTCGCCGCCCGAGTGCGCGAGGCGTCGGGCGCGCCGGTGCTGATGGGGCGGCTGGATGCGGAGCGGATGGCCCACGCCGCGGCGCATCCCGAGGAGGAAGCCGAGTATCGCCGCGGCCTCTTCACCCGCTGCGGCGCGCCGGCGGAGTGGGTGGAGCTGGTGGAGCAGGGCCATGCCCGCGCGCGCGCCGCCGCGCCGCCGGTGACGGTGGACGGCACGCTCGACGGAGAGGAAGGCGACGTCCCCGGCGCCGACGGATGGCGCTTCGCCTGGACGCCGGGGCACACGGCGGGGCACGTCTCCCTCTTCCGCCCGGAGGACGGGGTGCTGATCGCGGGCGACGCGGTGCTGCCGCGCATCACCCCCACCCTGGGCGTGAACCGGCAGCGGACGGACCCGGTGGGCGACTACGTGGAGGCGCTCGCGCGGCTCCAAGCGCTCCACCCCGCGCTCGTGCTCCCCGGCCACGGCGACGCGCTGCACGGCGGCGCGCAGATGGGCGAGCTGCGCGACGCGGCCGAGGGGGAGACGGAGGCGGTCGCGGCGCTGCTCGACGGCGCGCCCGCGACCACCTGGGAGCTGGTGGACCGGCGCTACCCCGAGCGGGAGATGCCGCCGTCCACGCGGATGCTGGCGCTGCGCGAGACGCTGGCGCACCTGGAGCGGCTCGTGCGTACGGGCCGCGCGGCACGCATCGAGAGCGGCGGGGCAGAGCGCTTCCGCCGCGCCGGCCTGGGCTGAAACCGGAGGAACGGGCGATGGTGTCG
>DASYJZ010000853.1:0-5996 GCA_035995965.1 Longimicrobium sp.
AACGTGAAGCCGGGCATCAGGATGACACCGTTGAGGGCCGAGGTTTCCAACAGACTTCGAGGGGCGGCCCTGCATCGCTTCGGGTCGCGGCGATGGCTGGCAGCCCAAAGGATCTGTAGCCGCGGGTGCACTACGGACGGCGAGTCGCACCGTCTCAGGATGATGTCGTTTGCTCCCGATCTGGATGATGGGTGGAGCCGAGCGCCGACAGCAGCTCGTCCATGGCGATGGAGCAGCCGCGCGCCTCGGCTCCGCGCGCGCGGCCGAGCACGCGGAAGCCCTCGGGCGTGGTGAACCCCAGGTCCGCGGTCTGGATCGCCATCACCGAATTGAGGTTGGCGAGGTCGCAGTGCTGGAGGACGCCGACCTGTCCATGCGGCAGCGGGCGCAGCGTCTCGGGGTCGGCCGCGCGGGTCCGCACCCAGGCGGGCCACGCGTGCACACGCTCGGCCGGCGCGCGGGCGCTTCCCGCGACGCCGTCGTAGAACTGCGAACTCATCTCCGTCATCCCGTACTCGTTCACGCACCAAGCCGGTGCGATCCCCAGCCGTTCCTCGATCGCCGCGTACAGCTCGTCGCGCGTCACCTCGCGCGAGCGGCCCTTGAATCCCCCCGTATCCATCACCCGAGAACCCTCGGGGAGGCTGAACCGCTCGCCCGCCGTCCGCAGCGCGTCCAGCCAATGCACGAACGCGAACGCCGTTCCCGGGATGCAGACGGCCGCCCCGTCCGCCTCCGCCGCCCGTAGCGCGTCCGACAGCGCGCGGTGGGCGATGCCGCCGTCGGCGCTCACGAACCAGCCGCTCCCCGGCGCGCCGAAATCCGCCATCACCTCGCCGACCATGTGCGACAGCGACGAATCGGGGAGGTCGATGGGATTGGGGACGAGGGAGAGGACGACGGGACGCGCGCCGTCGGGGACGAGGTGCGCCGAGAACCCGGCGCGGAGCGCGGCGTCGTAGAGCGCGAGGTCGGGGACGTAGTGCGCGCCGCGGCGCTCCCGTCCCTGCGTGGTGCCGCTGGTGCGGAAGACCGCGGCGGCGTCCGCGGGGTCGCCGCAGACGAGCGCCGCCGCCTTGAACGCGTCCGTCGGGACGGCGGGGACATCCTCCCACCCGGCCACCGTCTCCGGCGTGGCCCCGCGGCGGTCGCAGAAGGCGCGGTAGGGTGCGTTGCAGTCGTACTGGTGCGCGAACACGTCGCGGGCGAGCGCGTCGAGCTCCGCATCGTCGAGCGGCGCGTGTGCCCCGCGGGCGATCACGTCCAGCAGGCGCTGCTGAAGATCCGCCGGCTGTCCCGTGCCCCCTGTCCCCTGCCCCCTGCCGTTCACCAGCCCTGCCGCTCGCGCAGCCCGGTGACGTGCGCCACGTGGTGCCGGCCGTGCCAGGCGTACAGCCCCAGCGTCTGGTCGATGCGGATCGCGCCCCACTCCGGGTGGCGGAAGGTGCGCTGCCACTGCGCGTCGTCGAGCGAGCGCAGCAGCGGGAGCCAGCGCGCGTGCAGGGCGTCGAGCAGGGTGAGCGACACCTCGATCGGAGTCTGGTGCACGTCGGCGAGGCGCGCCCACTCCGCCTCCTCGTACGTCTTGATGACCGGCGAATCCTCGGTGAGCGCCAGCTTGAAGCGCACGTAGGCGTTCATGTGGCTCTCGGGGACGTGGTGCACCACCTGGCGCACCGTCCAGCCGCCCTCGCGGTAAGGCGTGTCGAGCTGCTCCTCGCCGAGCCCCTTCACCGCCGCACGGAGCTTCGCCGGCGCCTCGGCGATCTGACCGATCCACACCTGCCGCTGCTCGGGAGACACCTCCGCCGGCGCCGCATACCTGCCGACGGGGTACCGCGGATCGTCCATGATGCACTCCGTTGTCTGTCGTGGGCGGGGGATTTCGCCGCGGATGCGCGACAAGGTAGGGTGCGGCGTGCCGCGGCGCGAGACGGATCGATGCGATGCGATCCGGATGGGAGGGGGCTGAGCGTGGTGGTGGGAATATGCGAGTAAACTCGCGGCTACAACGGCACGCAGTCCGCCTTCGCGGACTTCAACGGCGCGGGGTTTCGGAGTGTGGAGACGGCCGCAGCCGCCTGCGAAAAGCTCAGGCGGCTGCGATCTGCGATCGAAAATGCTTCGGCTGGCCAGTCTTGGAGCTCTATTCAGCGGAATTCGAGGAACGAGATTTCTTCACCTCCGCCAGGATTTCGTCGAGGGTGAGGTCTGCGAAGAGTGTTTCCCGATCTTCTGTGTAATTCCCCGCACCGGTAACGAACTGCTTGAGAAAGCGCATGGTGTCGGCCACACCCATCTCGCGAGAGAGGATGTGGATCGCCCGCTGCGTTACCTGCTCCAGCGGCATGGCCGGAACGCTCATCGACCGCGTCGGCGTTGGTGTCCGCGAAGGCGGACTGTGTGCAGTTGTAGCCGCGAGTTTACTCGCATCGTCGCGACAATTTCGACGTTCTCGACATCGACCTCCCCGCGTGAGACCTCCGTTGCCGTTTACCGCGCGTAGCTCGCGAGCAGGGTGCCGAGGTTCTGCTGGACGCCACGGGCGCCGGAGGTGTTGCGGCCGTTGTAGACCATCGAGAACACCACGTTCTCGCCGCCGGCCGTCTTCACGAAGCCGGAGAGCGAGCGCACCCCGCGGATGTAGCCCGTCTTGGCGTGCAGGTTCCCCGCGGCCGGCGAGCCCACGAACAGCCGGTTCAGCGTGCCGTCCGGCTTCCCCGCCACCGGCAGCGCCTGGTGGAAGACCTGCTTCCACTGCTGCTGGTCGGCATAGCTCATCGCCAGCACCAGGGCGTAGGCGCTGGTGCGGTTGTCGGCCGAGAGCCCCGAGCCGTCGGCCTGCCAGAGCTGCCCGAACGGCACCCCCGCGCGGTCGTGGAAGAAGGTCGCCGACGCCGGGCCGCCTTTGGCGTAGCTTCCCTCGCCCGTGCTCTTCGCCACCGCGGCCTTCCAGAAGTGCTCGGCGAAGAAGTTGTCCGAGTGCCGCAGCGCCTGCGGGATCATCTCCGCCAGGGTGATGGAGTAGTGGCGATGCACCAGCTTGGCCCCCGCCGGCGTCTTGCCGAGGCGCACCGGGCCCGTCACCTGGATGCCGACCTCGCCCAGCGCCTGGCGGAGCGCCGCCGGGGCGAGCAGCGCCGGCTCGTTCGCTCCCACGCCGTAGCGGTTCCCGCGCCCGCCGCCCGCGCCGCGCACGACGATGGTGTCGTTGTCCGGCTTGCGCGCCGCCATCGCGCGGCCGCTGCGCTGCGTCCACACCACCGGGATCTCGGTGACCTGCGGCGTGGTCTCCACCCCGCCCGGGACGGAGGGGTCGATCCGGATCCAGAGCATGTTGCGGCTGAAGGGGAGGCCGCTCACCGTCGGCGCGTACTGCGCGGCGCCGTTGCCGGTGTCCCTGGGCCAGTTGGGCCCGTGGTGCTTGCCGTCGTCGATGGTGGCGTCGCCCACGATGCCGCCCTGCACCGAGGTCACCCCCTTGCTCTTCAGCGCCTGTGCCATCACCCGCAGCGTCTTGAGCGGATCGCGGTCGTACTCCGGGTAGCCGAAGGCCGGGTCGCCCGAGCCGCGCAGCACCAGGTCGCCCCGCACCACGCCGCCCTGGATGGGGCCGGTCGCCAGCAGATCGGTGGGGAAGCGGTAGTCCGGCCCCAGCTCGTGCAGCGCCCAGACGGCCCCGAACACCTTGTTGTTCGACGCAGGGGTCTTCGGCTGGTCGGCGTTGATGGCGAACAGCGTCTCCTTCCGGTCCAGCGAGTAGGCCATCAGCGTCCACTCCGCCGCTCCGCTCCCCACCAGCGCCTCGGCCTGCGCCTGCAGCGGCCCGCCGGGCCTGGCTGCGTCGGCGGGGATCACGCGCAGGCTGCCGGGCGCCTCGGCCGGGAGCGCGTCCATGGCGGCGCGCATGCGGGCGGCGTCGGCGATCGCGGTGGCGCGCGTGCCGTAGACGGCCACGCCGCCGCCCAGCAGCGAGAGGGTGACGGCGGCGAAGACGGCGGAGCTGCTGCTGAACCTCATCGAATGCTCTCTCCCAGGTGGTTCGGTCGGTCTGGCTTCAGGCGACGGCCGGCGCCAGCGGCCCCTCGGCGGCGGGCGCGACCACGGCCACGGGGACGGCCGGGGTGGCCGGCTCCGGCGCGGCGGCGCGGCTCTCGGCCAGCTCCTCCAGGATCATCTGCTGCAGCTTGAACGACGAGCGGGTGTTCTCCTCCACGTCGATCAGCAGCTCGAACAGCCCCGCCGCGGCCAGGAACACCACCGCGATCAGGATGGCGCCGACGAACAGGGCGCCGCTCTGCGAGGCGCTGGTGCGGCTGGTGCCCAGGCTGGAGAAGAAGATCAGCGCGCCGATGGCGAAGACGATCACGCCCAGGAAGCGCATGATCCCCAGCAGCACGCGCAGGCTGCTGTAGCGCTGCTCGACCCCCGCCAGCCGCCGGGGGGCGCGCCGCTCCTTGAGCCGCGCGCCGCACTTGGGGCAGCTCTGTACGCTGGGGTCCTCTACCGTGGTGCCGCACTGGGTACACTGGACCGGTGTGCTGAACAAATGTAGGGACATGGCGTCGCCGTCTGGTTCGCGTGTGCCCGCCCCGCGGGGCGTTTCGTGCCGCGGGTGCCCGGGCGGGAGGGGTGCTCCGAGTACGCGTTTCGGGAGCAACGCCCGTGCCACGGAAACTGTTGTCGAGAGCCGGGTTACGCCCGCGCTACATTTGTCTCGCGAACGTGTCCGGATCCCCGCGGTTGGCCCTCTCCCTGCCGCTTCGCGGCTGTCCCTCCCCCAAACAATCTGGGGGAGGGACGGGGGGCTCGCTTCGCTCGCCGGCTGCGCTGGAGCACTCCGGGGCAGCGGTTCGTCGCCTCGGCTGCGCGATGACCCGTCGCGTGCGATAGGATTTCGGGAGCACCAACGGGTGGAGTCCGCGAAGGCGGACTTCGTGTGGTTGTTGCCGCGGATTCATTCGCCCGACTCACTCCGGGTGCGTCTCCAGGTCGCACCAGCGGACGAGGTCTCCGAGCGGCGGGTGCCCGTCGTGGTGCCACCACGGCGGCGGCCACGCCATCCGCCCCAGCGGCGCCACCCGGCTCGCCCCCAGCCGCCCGAACTCCGTCGCCAGCGCCTCCGTCCGCTCGGGCGAGGCGCTGACGCCGACGGTCTGCAGCAGGTGCGCGTATTCCGAGAGCAGCGCCGGCACGTCGGCCGCGTCGCGGACGGGCTTCACCCGCACCACGCGGTTGAGGCAGCTCGCCTCGAAGGCGGGGTCCGGCTCGAACACCACCGTCCACGCGGTGCCATCGGCCGATGCGTGCAGCTCCGCGCCGTCGGAGAACTCGGCGCGGGCGCGGAGTTGCTGGATGGCGGACGATTCGTCGGGGGCGAGCGGGCCGCGCGGCAGCTCACGCTCCACCGCCGCCATCTCCGTCGCCAGGAGCCCAGCCCACGCGCGGGGGCTCAGCTCGCCGCCGTCTTCGACGTAGAAGACGTGGGGCGAGACGCAGCCCTGCTGGTCGAAGGTGGATGCGTCGAGCGCGGCGGCGCGGGCCACCTCGGCGGCCGCGTCCGCCGTGAGCCGCTCGCGCGCGACGATGCCGAACGAGAGCCGCGGCCCGTAGGCGAGGATCCGCGCCGCCGTCGGCGCCTGGGCGCGCACGGACGCGACGGCCTCCGCGCCGCCGTAGACGAGGACGGCGTCGGCGGATTCCAGCGCGGCGCGGGTGACGGCCTCGTCGTCGCCGGGCCAGTAGGCGACGGCGAGGCAGGCGCCGAGCTCCGCGTCCTCCTCGGCGACGCCGCGGGCGAAGAGGGCGGCGAGGAGGGGCTCGCCGGCCGCCGTCTTCCCCAGCGTCGCCGCCTTCACCAGCAGCGAGCGGATGATGGAGGTGACCGCCACCCCCGGCACGTTTCCGCTGAACACGTGCGCCGCCAGCCCCGGCCCGAACGCCGCCACGCGGCCGCGGCCGTGGGCATCGGGCCGGAAGCCGTCGAGCACGCCGAC
>DASYJZ010000854.1:0-7211 GCA_035995965.1 Longimicrobium sp.
GAAGCGCGCCGGCCGGTGAGGCTGCGCTCCGCCGGCGCTATCCGCGCACCGCGGGCACGCCGTTGCGGAAGGCCTCGACCAGCGAGGCGGGAAGCCGGACCGGCGTCCCGCCCCGGGCGATGGCCACCAAGTCGGTGCGGGCGGTGACCAGGCGCCTGGTATTCTCCCCATCCACCCGCAGGATCTCGTAGTCGAAGTTGACGCCGCGCGAGCGCACCGCGCCCAGCGTGGTGACCACGCGCACGAGGTCGTCGTACTTCGCGGAGGCGTGGTAGCGCAGGTTCACCTCGGTGACGGCGAGCAGAACGCCCTCCGCCTCCAGGTCAGCGTACGAGCGCCACAGCCGGCGGATCAGCTCGGTGCGCCCGATCTCGCACCACGGCAGGTAGTTGGCGTGGTACACGATCCCCATCTGGTCGGTCTCCGCGTAGCGCGCGCGGAACTCGACGGTGCACGACGGGGGCGTGGAGGTCATTCGGCCGCGCGGGCGACGGAGGATCGGGGTGGATGCGAGCGGGGATTCTAGGTGCGCGAACGGCGACCGTCAAACGAATGCGGGACGGGCGCTTGGGGTCGCCTCACCTCCGCAACGGGAGCGCAGGGAGCGGCGGATGCCGCTCCCGCGCGTCGTCCCGTCGGTGCGAGTAGGGCGCCACGCCCCCGCTGGGATAGGCCGTCCACTGGTACGTCCCCGCCACGCTGATGTAGTCCGGCTCGGCCGCCGTCACGGTCAGCAGCGGCGGCAGCAGCAGCAGCGGGTTCGCGACGGTCACCGAGGTGGTGGCGCTCGAGTACGACGGGTAACGGTAGCCCGACGATGTGCTGGTGAGCCGGAGCCGGAAGGACGGGCTTCCCGACGTCAGCGACCGCGGGTAGTCCCGCTCTCGCCAGACTGGCACGAGAGCGGGCAGCAGGCAGGTCCGCGCGGGTGTTACTCTCCCGGCAATCGCAAGAAGAAGGTCGTCTGCGTGACGGCCTGCCGGAGGTACTTGATGTCAGGATGGCCGACGTACCGCCGCAGGCGCGTTCGATCCACCGTGCGGAGCTGGTCGCAGAGAAACCACGTATCGTGCTCCAGGCCGCCAGCGCCCGCAGGCACCTTCACGCGTGCTGGATACCGCTTTTCACGAGTGGTCCCGGGCACCACCATGCAGAGCCCGGTTCGGTTCAGCTCGTTCACCGATACGACGAGAGCAGGCCGATGTCCAGCCTGCTCCTGTCCCTCCACCGGATCGAAGTTGACGAACCAGATCTCTCCCTGATCCGGGGCGTCCCTACTCATCCTCCAGGCCGTCCATCAACGTCCCGTCGAAGGCCCGGCGCTCCCGCTCCAGCTCCGCCCATGCCTCGGGATCGCGTTCACGCAGCTCCGCATGGAACGTCTCGTACTCGCGCAGGAACAGTCGGCGCTCGGCGTCTTCAAGCACCTGCGCTGCAACGGGCGCCTGTCGTTCGTCCCGGAGACGTGCGAGCAAGCTGCGCAAAATCGCCCGGCCCTCTGCCTTCCGCGGGCTTCGCGGCATGGTGACGACTCCAGGCTCGGGTGAAACGGAGCTCCACGCGTCCGTGCGTCCTCCAGGCGGGGACCCACGTTCTTCCATACTCGTCGTGGTGCAGGTAGGTGTCAACATGGCCTGGTCCGGTTGATGTGTGGTTCGCTGGAGCCGCCGCGGGCGCGCTTGTGGCCCTCGGTGGCGCCGCCTAGCTTCCCCGCCCCATGAGCGAAAAGCCCGTCTACGTCGTTTCCGACACGCACCTGGGCGCCGTTCCGCGCGAGACGGAGCGGGCCTTCCGCGGCTTCCTCGACCACGTCGCCACGCACGCACAGTCGCTGCTGATCAACGGCGACCTATTCGACTTCTGGTTCGAGTACCGCCACGTGATCCTGCGCGAGCACTTCCGCGTGGTCGCCAGCCTGGCCGACGTGGTGGACGCCGGCGTGAAGGTCTGGTTCGTGGGCGGCAACCACGACGCCTGGGCCGGCAGCTTCCTGCGCGACGAGGTGGGGATCGAGTTGCTGAGCGGCCCGGTGGAGATGACGCTGGGCGGCCGCCGCGCGCTGGTGGCCCACGGCGACGGCGTGGGCAGCGGCGACCTCAAGTACCGGGCGCTCAAGGCGGTGATCCGCCACCCCGTCTCCATCGGCGCCTTCCGCGTGCTGCACCCCGACTTCGGGCGATGGATCGCCGGGCGCGCCTCGAGCACCGCGCACAAGGCGGGCGGCGACGCGGCGGCAAGCGGTCGGGCGGCGTACATCCGGCGCTGGGCCGAGGAGCGCCTCCGCGCCGACCCCACGCTGGAGCTGGTGCTCGCCGGCCACGCCCACGTCGCCTCGGTCGACGAGGTCGAGCCCGGCCGCTACTACGTGAACTCCGGCGACTGGCTCGGCAGCTTCGACTACGTAGTGCTCCCGGCCGACGGCGGCCCGCCCGAGCTGCGCTACTGGCGGGGGTGACGAGTCGGCTATCCCGCGCGCCTCGGCTCAGCGCCCCCTCCGGCTCAGCAGCTCGTCCGCCTACGGCGCCAACCCGCTTCCCAGGAACCCCGCGGCGGCGGTCGCGGCGGCGCGCATGGCGCCACCGCGGGGGCGGTGCACGCGGCGGTAGGCCACCAGGAAGCTCACCGTCTCCAGCGCCCGCAGCGCGCGGATGCGGTACGTCACGCGCCCGCCCTCGTCCTCGGCGCAGGCGGGGACGGCGGTGACCGGCTCGGCGCCGCTCGGCAGCTCCACGTGCACGTGCAGCACGGCGCAGGGGATGTTGAAGATCACCCAGTCCGAGTAGGTCACCGTGCAGGTCCGCGCGTCGGCCACCACCACGGGGCGGATCGACGACTCGTAGCCGAAGTGGAAGGTGTAGCGCTCGCCCGCCAGCACCGCGTCGCGCAGCCGCACCTCCAGCCGCGAGCCCGGCGCCTCGCCGCCGCCGTACACGCGCGGCTGCAGCTTGCCGCGGGCGTCCCACGCCCGGATGTCGGCGATCTCCGGCGCGTCGGCGGGGAGGTGGTAGCACCAGTAGCGCGCGGGGAGCTCGCCCGTGGTCTCCAGGTGGCACTCGTACTCGTAGCGCGCGCGCCGGGGATCGTCGAGCAGCGTCACCGTCACCGTGGCCGAGACCAGGCGGAACCCCTCGATTCCCGGCCGGAGCTCGCGGTAGTGGTGCGGCGCGACCACGGCGCCGGTGATCGTCTGCGGGCGGAGCTGGGTTGCCATGCGCGGCTCCCGGGCTGGAGGGGTGGAGGATGCCCACGTTAGGGCACGAAACGAACGCAGATGGACGCGCGCCCCCGGGCACGCCTCCAGCTTTCTCGTCATCGTGATCCGGCTACCGCCCGCCTCCTCCGGCCCCTCCGGGCTGGATGAGATGGATCTTGATCCGCATCGTCGGGGACAGGTACGGGTGCACGAAGTGAACAGCGCGTCGCAAAAGGATACGACGTGCCGTCCAGTACGTCAATGTTGATGATTTCGGTCGATCCGGCGGCGGAATGGGAGCGGAAGGCGCGGTCGGGGAGAATTCAGCAGCCCGCAAGCTGTTTGCAGCCGTGAGGGGTGGAGGCGGCGGGCCCGGGGGACTCAGGCCAGAGGCAGGCCGGGCGGCCGGTGTCCGAAACTACTCGGCGCCGGCGGGCTCGTGGACCACGTCCAGGTGCTCCACGGGGAGGGGCTCGCCCCAGATGCGGGCGGCCACGGCGGCGACCTCGGCCGCGTCGCCCGTGGTGAGGAGGCGCAGCGAGCCCGCGCCCCCCGGCTCCAGCGCGCCCCGCTCGCGGAGCACCCGCGCCGTCTGCCGGGCGATGGCCGGGCCGCTGTCGAGCAGCCGCACCCCCGGCCCCAGCGCCGCCTCGATCTGCTCGCGGACGAAGGGATAATGCGTGCAGCCCAGGACCACGGTGTCGACCCCCGCCTCGCGCAGCGGTGCGGCGAACTCGGCGAGGCGGGCGCGCAGCTCGTCGTCGTCCAGGTGGCCGTCCTCGATCAGGTCGGCCAGGCCGGGGCAGGGCTGGGCGATCACCCGCGAGCCGTTGGCGTACGCCTCCACCAGCCGCGCGTAGCGGTCGGAGCGCAGGGTGCCGACGGTGGCCATCACTCCCACCCGCCCGTTGCGGCTGCCGGCGACCGCCGGCTTCACCGCCGGCTCCAGCCCGACCACGGGGATGGCCAGGCGCTCGCGCAGCAGCTCCAGCGCCGCACCCGAGGCGGTGTTGCAGGCCACCACGAGCACCTTGGCGCCGCGCTCCTGCAGGTAGCGGCCGGCGGCCAGGGTGCGGGCGCGCACCTCGTCCACCGTGCGGTCGCCGTAGGGGACCCAGGCGCTGTCGGCAAGGTAGAGGAGGTGCTCGGCGGGGAGCTCGCGGCGGATCTCGCGCGCCACGCTCAGCCCGCCGATGCCGCTGTCGAAGATGCCGATCGGCGCGGGAGCGGCCATCAGTTCCCCAGCGGCACGTTGATCCGGAGCTGCGTGCCGCCCACGGGCCCCGGCTGCACCTCGACGTGGGTGTCGAAGTCGCGCAGGTGGGCGGCCACGTAGGCGTCGGCGCCGGAGAAGAAGAACCAGAAGACGGAGAGGGTGATCCAGTCCTCGCGCTCGTTGCGGCGCGCCTTCACCAGCCCCAGCGTGGCCTCCGGGGCCAGCGTGCCGTCGGCGTGGCGGACGCGCTCGAGCTCCCTGGCCTCCTGCAGCTTCTGGCCGGACTTGTAGACCATCCACAGGCTCCCGGACTCCAGCGCGAAGTACACCGCCCCGCGCCCCGGCGCGCCGATGGACGACTGCCCCCACCCCGGCAGCACCAGCGAGCGCAGGAAGGCCGAGCGCGGCGAGATGCGGTAGTGCGGCAGCCCGGCGGTGTCGGCGGCGGCCTGCCGGGCGCGGCGGCGGGCGGCGCGCACGCTGTCGGCCGGCGTGGTGTCGGCCACCAGCGGCCGCTGCCGGCGCTCGCCCAGCCGCAGCGAGTCGTTCACCTGCGCCTGCGCCGGCCGCGCCACGGCGGCCAGCGCGAGCGGAAGGGTCACGGCGGCGATGCGGCGCCACGGAAGCTGGATCATCTCTCTCGGTCGATTCGGCTCTGGTTGGCTGCGGCCCGGCGCGCAAGCTAAGACTAATACCGCGGCGGACGCAAAGAGTGCGGGAGGACGGAAGTGCCAAGTCCTCCAAGTGCCAAGTGCCAAGTGCCAAGTGCCAAGTGCCAAGTGCCAAGTGCCAAGTGCAAGGGGGATGAGGGATCGGACTGCCGCGCGGAGCGATCACTCGTGGAACGGGTACGCACCGCATCGCCCCGTCTCGGTTATTGTCGTCGGTGTCCGCGAAGGCGGACTGCGTGCCGTTGTAGCCGCGAGTTCACTCGCATATTCTCGCAACAAACCCCATGGCTCCACTGTGGCCTCAGCCTCGAAGCTCGATCGTACGATGATGATGATGATGCCGTTCCGCGCGGCCGCCGTCCTGTCGCTGACGGCGTCCCTCTCCGCCTGTGCTGGCGCAGCGCGGACGTCGATCCCACCGTCGCCCGCCGACGTCGCGTCCACCGCACCGGCGCCATCCCCCGCTCCGCCGGCGCGCGGGACGCTGGTGCTGATGGGGACGACCGACATCCATGGGTGGCTGCTGCCGTACGACTACTACACGGGGAAGACCACCAACAACAGCCTGGCATCGCTCGTCCCGCTGATCGACAGCGTGCGGGCCGCGAACCCGGGGCGCTCCCTGCTCGTGGAGTCGGGCGACCTGCTGCAGGGGAACCCGCTGGACTTCGTGTACTCCCGCCTGGCGCCGGGGGAGGTCCATCCGCTGGTGCAGGCGATGAACCTCGTGGGGTACGACGCCGCGGCCATCGGCAACCACGAGTTCAACTACGGCGTGGCGCACCTGGACAGCGCCGTGGCGCACGCGCGCATCCCCTGGCTCTCCGCCAACGTCTTCCGCGCCGGCACCGGCCAGCACGCCTACCGCCCGTACGTCTTCGTCGAGCGCACGGTCGGCGGAAAGCGGGTGAAGATCGGGATCACCTCCGTCACCCCGCCCGGCGTCGCCATCTGGGACCGCGACAACGTGCGCGGACGGCTGGAATTCCACGACATCGTTGCGAGCGTGCGCCCCGTGGTGGCGGAGATGCGCGCGCGGGGCGCCGACCTGGTGCTGGTGGCGGCGCACAGCGGCCTCGAGGGCTCCAGCTACGACACCGCGGCCACGCACGTCCCCGCCGAGAACGCGGCCGCCGCCATGGCCCGCGAGGTTCCCGGGATCGACGTGATCTTCATGGGCCACACGCACCGCGAGGTGGCCGACACGACGATCAACGGCGTGCTGGTGCTGCAGGCGAAGAACTGGGGCGCCTCGCTCGCCGTGGCCACGCTGGCGCTGGAGGAGACGGGGGACGGCGGATGGAGGGTGGCGGAGAAGCACGGCCGTATCCTGCGCCCCGTGGAAGGCCGCGTGGATGCGCGGCTGACGGAGGCACTGGCGGAGGCGCACCGGCGCACGCGCGAGTACGTGTCGCGGCAGATCGGCACGTCGGCCGAGGAGTGGACGTCGGAGCTGGCGCGGACGCGTGACACGCCCATCCTGGACCTGATCAACGAGATGCAGCGCCGGGTGACGGGCGCGGATCTCTCCGCCACCGCCGCCTTCTCGCTCACCTCGCGCATCCCGCGCGGGCCCGTGACCGTCGCCGACGTGGCGGGGCTGTACGTGTACGACAACACCCTGAAGGCGCTCCGCATCTCCGGCGCGCAGCTCCGCGCGTTCCTGGAGAAGAGCGCCGAGTACTACCTCCCCTGCCCCGCCGCGGCGTGCGCGCGGCTCACCAACCCGGCGGTGCCCGGCTACAACTTCGACGTGGTGAGCGGGGTGGACTACGCGCTGGACCTGACGAAGCCCGTCGGCCGGCGCGTGGTGCGGCTGTCGCGCAACCGGCGCGCGGTGGCAGCGGGCGACAGCTTCACCATCGCCGTGAACAACTACCGGGCGAGCGGGAGTGGCGGCTACTCGATGCTGCTGGGCGCGCCGGTGGCGTACGACCGCGGCGAGTCGATCCGCGACCTGCTGATCGCCGACATCCAGCGCCGCGGCCGCATCTCCCCCGCCGACGTGTTCCGGAAGAACTGGGAGATCGTCCCCGCCGCGCTCGCGGAGCGCGCCGCCGCCGAGCAGCGCGCGTCGCGGCAGTAAAAGAATGGCTCACGCAGAGCCGCGGAGCCGCAGAGAAGGTGAGGC
>DASYJZ010000855.1:0-9409 GCA_035995965.1 Longimicrobium sp.
CGGCCTTGCCGAGCGCATCGGCCTTCACGTGCATGGTGTAGCTCTTCACGGCCCAGCCGACGAGCGGCACGAACCCCACGGCCTCGGCCACCACGCCGCCGGCGACGGAGCCGAGCACGCCGCCCAGGTGCGCCTTCAGCGCGTCCTCGTCGAACGCGGGGATGCCGAAGGCCTCGCCCACCTGCCGGATCATGAGGATGTCCGCGCCACCCAGGATGATGGTGGAGCCGGGGATCCACCCGGTGAACAACGCCGCCTTCGCCCACCGGTCCACGAGCGTCCTCGCCCGCCGTTCCGCATCCGCCTTCGTCGCTTCCGCGCT
Source organism: Longimicrobium sp. (assembly GCA_035995965.1). Lineage (GTDB taxonomy): Bacteria > Gemmatimonadota > Gemmatimonadetes > Longimicrobiales > Longimicrobiaceae > Longimicrobium. The sequence continues at coordinate 323 of DASYJZ010000855.1, forward strand.
CATGGCACCCTTTCGGTGGGATTCAACTGCCTCTGTTCGGTAGGATGACGGATTCGGGCCCGCGGAGGTTTCGCACGCTCGCACCTTCGCACTCTCGCACCTTCCGTTCAATCCCCGCTGTACATCGCCTCGAGCTCGTACACCGCCTCGGCCGGGCCGATCAGGATCAGCGTCTCGCCGGGGTTGACGACGCGCGCGGCGTCGGGGTTCAGCGTGAACTCGCCCGTGGTCTCGCGGATGGCGAGGATACTGACGTTGCGCATGCGGCGCAGGTCGCAGTTCGCCACCGTCTGACCCGCGAACGGCGAATCGGACTCGATCAGGATCTGCCCCACGTCCACCGCCACCTCGATCCCGAAGCTGAAGATCTCGTTGAACAGGTCGTGCACGGCCGGGCGCAGCAGGGCCAGCGCCAGCCGGTGCCCGCCGATGGCGTCGGGCGTCACCACGCGGTCGGCGCCGGCGCGGCGCAGCTTGCTCTCGCTCGATTCGTTGTTGGCGCGTGAGACGATCAGCAGCTTGGGGTTCAGCCCCCGGGCGGAGAGCACCGTGAGCACGTTGCTGGCGTCGCTGTCGAGCGCGCTGACGAGGCCGCGGGCGCGCTCCACGCCGGCGCGGCGCAGCACGTCGTCCTGGGTGGCGTCGCCGATCAGGTGGGTGATCTGCTGCCTGAGAAAGGTCTCCTCCAGCGACTGCGTCCAGTCGATCACCACGAACGACTCGCCGCGGGCACGCAGGTCGCGCTCGATGCGCGTGCCCAGGCGCCCGTGGCCGCAGATCACGTAGTGGTCGCGCAGGTCCGCCAGCGATTGCGTCATCTTCCTCCTCTGCACCGAGAGCCACAGCGTCTGCCCCAGCATCACCTCCACCGCGCGGGTGGCCGCCCACGCCGCGGTGCCCACCCCGATCACGATCAGCCCGATGGTGAACACCCGCCCCGCCTGCGACAGCGGGGTCACCTCCTCGAAGCCCACGGTGGCGACGGTGATCACCGTCATGTAGGCCGCGTCGATCCACCCCATCCCCTGGATCAGGCGGTAGCCGATGGTCCCCAGGATCAGCACTGCCAGCAGCACCAGGAGCGATACCTGGAACTGCAGCACCGGGTCCTCCATCGCGAGCCGCAGCTGGTGCGTCAGCGGCCGGCGCTGGTGCTTCCGCGGCGCGGGAGGGCGGACGGTGCCGAGGGTGCGGGGGTTGGCCCGCCGGCCGGCGCGGCGCTCAGTCATGAACGCGGATCTGGAGGCCTCGTTCGAGGGATTGGAACGATGAAGGCTGAAACAGGGTGCGCGTCCGCGGCACCCCCCTCCCCGGACTTTCGCGGAAATCGCATGCGCCACCGCCCGCCCTACGCGCCCCCGAACCCCCGTGTCGCCTCCACCGCGGCGCGGTAGCGCTCCACCTGGCGGTCGACCTCGGCGGCGTCCCAGCCGATCCCCTCCTCGGCGGCCATGCGCTCCGCCACCGCGCGGGCCACCGGGAGGCCGCCGTCGCGCGCCTGGTAGAACAGGTGCATGCGGCGGATCAGCAGGTCGTCGAGCGTCAGCGCCATCTCGCGGCGGACGGCGTGCGGCACCTCGGCCCAGACGTAGGGGAAGCCCTCCGCGATGCGCGCGCCCTGCGCCGGGTCGGCGCGGACGGCGGCGAGCACCTCCTCGGCGTCCTCGCCGTAGGCGCGGGCCAGGTGGTAGCCGGCGTCGTCGTCCAGCCCCAGCGCCAGCGCGTCGGCGCGGATCTTCTGGTCGAACGCCTGCCACGGTCCCGGGGGCGCGCCGGGGAGGGGGAGGTGCTCCGTGGGCGAGATCCCGCTCTCCACCCCATGCGCCGCCTTCAGCCGCTTCGCCGCGCGGTCGACGACCTGCTCCGCCATCACCCGGTACGTGGTCAGCTTCCCCCCGGCGATGCTCAGCAGCCCCGAGCGGTCCCACCAGATCTCGTGCTCGCGGCTGGTGGCGCTCTCGCTGCCGGCGCCCTTGCGCGGGGCCAGCAGCGGGCGCACCCCCGCCCAGGTGCTCACCACGTCCGCGTGCGTCAGCCGCGCCTGGGGGAAGACGGAGTTGGCCGACTTCAGCAGGTAGTCCACGTCCGCGGCGTCGGCGCGCACCTCGTCCGGCGAGCCGGTGAAGTCGGTGTCCGTCGTCCCCACGTAGGTGTGCCGGCCCCAGGGGAGCACGAACATCACCCGCCCATCCACGGGGCTCTGGAAGGTGATCGCGTGGCGGTTCCCGACCCGCTCGCGCGGCACCATGACGTGCACGCCCTTGGTCGTCCGCAGCCGCGGCTTCGCGCCGGGGTCGGCCAGCCGGCGGACGGCGTCGCTCCACGGCCCCGTGGCGTTCAGCACCACCTTCGCGCGGGCCGTGGTCTCCGCGCCCGTCTTCCGATCGCGCACCCGCGCCCCGCGCAGCGTGCCACCCTCGAACACGAACCCGACGACGCCAGCGTGCGGGACGACGGCGGCGCCGGACTCGTGCGCGCCGCGGGCGTTGGCCAGCGTCAGGCGCGCGTCGTCCACCGCGGCGTCGTAGTACATCGCGGCGCCCGCCAGGCCGTCGCGGCGCAGCCCCGGCTCCTCGGCGGCGACGTCCTGCACCGAGAGGATGCGGTGGCGGCGGATGTTGCGGAAGAGGGAGAGGCCGTCGTAGAGCCACATCCCCGCCTGCAGCATCAGGAAGGGGGTGGGGCCGCCGCGGTAGACGGGGAAGACGAAGGGGAGGGGATGCACCAGGTGCGGCGCCAGCTCCAGCAGCCGGCGGCGCTCGGCGCTGGCCTCGAACACCAGCGCGAAGTCGTACGTCTCCAGGTAGCGCAGGCCCCCGTGCACCAAGCGGCTCGAGCGGCTGCTCGTGCCCTGCGCGAAGTCGCCCGCCTCCACCAGCGCCACCGAGAGCCCGCGCCCCGCCGCGTCGCGCGCCGCGGCCGCGCCGGTGATCCCGCCGCCCACCACCAGCAGGTCCCACTCGCGCGAGGAGAGCGCCGCCCAGTGCTGCGCGCGCGCCGCGGCCGAGAAGGGCGCGAAGCCGTCCGTCATGGGTGCCGCGCGGCGGGGGGGAAGGCGCGTCAGGCGACGTCGTCGAAGCCCAGCGCGCGCAGCAGCGACGTGAAGGAGACGTCGGTGTGACTGAGCACGAACACGCCCTCGAAGGTGGTGTCGAGGAAGGAGAAGTCGGTCTCGATCATCAGCCCGGTCACGTGGTGGGCCAGCGCGGTGCGCTCGCCCTCGTGCAGCTCCGGGGTGCCGATCATCACGCTCTTGCTGAGGAAGGTGCCGAGCACCCCCACGTAGGCGGCGCAGACGATGTTCCCCATCTCCATCAGCGCGCTCTGCTCCAGCGGCCCGATCACGTCGGCGGCGGCCGGGCGGCGCAGCATCAGGGCGACCATGCGCAGCGCCGTGTCGCGCGCCAGCACCAGCGACGCGCGCTCGCCGCCCGTAGCCGTCACGCCCACGATCGGAACGGCGATCACCACCAGCGCCCCTCTCCCCGGGAGCTCGCGCGCGGCCTCGACCTCGCCCTGCGCCCACTGGATGCGGGGCACCGAGATCATCACCCGCAGCCCCGTGAGCGTGGACAGGTTGGTGGCGGCGTGCCCCGCGCCGATGTTCACCACCTCGCGGATGGCGTCGAGCTGCTCGGGGGTGACGGGGCTGGACGTCTGCGTCGGATCGGACACGCTTGATCTATGGAAGAGCGTTGAAGGAGGGGGCCGTCGCCTCTCCCGGTTCCGTTCATCGGTACGACGCGTTCGCCGCGCCCCGGATTCAGCCAGCCCAATCGCGTGCACGATGCAGGCCGAACCCCTCACCGGCCGCTCACCGGCCCCTCACCCGAAAAAAGGCGATCGGTACTGCGGATCGCCTTTTTTCGACCTGTCCCGAACAGCACGGGAGAGGTGACGGCAACGGCAGGAACCCCAGTTGGCCGTCACGTGCGACGCGAGCCTTCAGTCACGCCAAGGCCTGTCGCGCGCCGCCGTGCGCTCACAGCCGCGGCGTCGTCACCCCTACCTGTCCCTGGTACTTCCCCTTGCGGTCCGCGTAGCTCACATCCGGCGGCGTGTCGCTTTCGAAGAAGAGCACCTGCGCGATCCCTTCGTTGGCGTAGATGCGCGCCGGCAAGGGAGTCGAGTTCGTGATCTCCAGCGTCACGAATCCTTCCCATTCTGGCTCAAAAGGAGTTACATTCGTCAATATACCACATCTGGCATAAGTTGATTTTCCTACGCATAAAGTGATGACATTCCTTGGGATACGGAAATATTCCACCGATCTTGCAAGCGCGAAAGAGTTCGGCGGAACGATGCAGACATCGCCCTGAAAGGGTACGAAGCTGCGGTCGTCGAAGTTCTTGGGGTCGACGATGGCGCTGTTGACGTTGGTGAAGATCTTGAACTCGTCGGCCACGCGCATGTCGTAGCCGTAGCTCGACAGGCCGTAGCTGATCGTTCCCTTCCGCACCTGCGCGTCCTCGAACGGCTCGATCATCCCGTGCTCCTGCGCCATGCGGCGGATCCAGCTGTCCGGGCGGATGCTCATGGCGGGGAACGCGTCTTGAAGGGGGTGAGTGCCGCTCCGCTCCGGGCGCACCGGCGCCCGCCGCCGGGGTGCGGGAGAGGCCCGGACACGGCCGGGAGGCGGGGCGGAACGTACGTGCGGAAAAAGGGCGCGGCAAGCCCCGAAACCCCGCGCGGCGTCGCTTGACACTGCTCGCGCGCGGGCAGTATCTTGGCCCGGCTCCAAACAAGTGAAGGTTTTCACAAACCACGTCCGGGAAGCCGAGACGCCGATGCTGCGCACCTACGCGCCCGTGCTGATCCTGCTCGCGCTGAGCCTCGCGCAGGCGGTCGGGATGGTGATCCTCTCGAACGTGCTCTCGCCCGGCAGGCAGACGCGGGTGAAGGCGTCGCCGTACGAGAGCGGGATGGTGCCGCTGGGGAGCACGCGCGAGCGCTTCTCGGTCAAGTTCTACGTGGTGGCGATCCTCTTCATCGTCTTCGACGTGGAGACGGTCTTCCTCCTCCCCTGGGCCGTGTCGGCCCGCGCGCTGGGGTGGGGGGGCTTCGCCGGGGCGATGATCTTCATCTTCATCCTGACGGTGGGGCTGGTCTACGAGTGGAAGAAGGGAGCGCTCGAATGGGATTGAGCGACAAGGACGCAGCCGCGGGCGGGGCGCATCCGCACCTCCCCGCGTACCGGGCCGACGAGCCCGCCGAAGTCATGGCCGAGATCGGACGCGCGGAGCCGACCGAGGGCGGCCTCTTCACCGGGCAGCCGAGCTTCCTGACGACCAAGCTGGACGCGGTGGTGAACTGGGCGAGGACCAACTCTCTCTGGCCGATGCCCTTCGGCACCGCCTGCTGCGCGATCGAGATGATGGCCACGGCCGCCAGCCGCTACGACCTGGCGCGCTTCGGGATGGAGCGGATGAGCTTCAGCCCGCGGCAGGCCGACCTGCTGATCTGCGCGGGGCGGGTGAGCTACAAGATGGCGCCGGTGCTGCGGAAGATCTGGGAGCAGATGCCGAGCCCCAAGTGGTGCATCAGCATGGGCGCCTGCGCCAGCAGCGGCGGCGTGTTCGACGTCTACAGCATGGTGCAGGGGATCGACACCATCATCCCCGTGGACGTCTACGTCCCCGGCTGCCCGCCGCGGCCGGAGGCGCTGATCTACGGCATCCTGCTGGTGCAGGAGAAGATCCGGAACTCCGCCGCCACCAGCGAGGGCGTCTGGCGCCAGGTGGACGAGCTCCCCGAGACCAACTCCTACCTCCCGGCGGAGGTGGTGAACGCCCTGGGCGCGCCCTTCGGCAACTCGACCACCCAGAACCGCGCGAGCGGCCTGGTCAGTACGGGAGCGGTCGTCAGGGTGAGCGACCGTCGTCCGTAAAGAAAAGAAGGGCCAGGTGCCTGGTGCCAGGTGCCTGGGAGGGCTGGCGTGCGGGTGGATTGACGCGAGGGTGGCGGAATTCGGTGCGGTTACTGGGCACTTGGGACTGGGCACTGGGCACTTTTTCTAGATGACCGACGCGTTCAAGCAGGGTCTCGAAGGCCTCGACCAGGGGCCGCGGCCGTCCGAGGCGGCGGGAGACGCGGTGCCGCCGCCGGCCGGCGAGCTGCCGCCGCACCCCAGCGTCGACGCGCTGCGCGCGCAGTTCGGCGAGGCCGTGCTGCGCCACGAGGTGGTGGCGGGCGACGAGCACATCGTCTACGTGCCCCCCGCGCGGAACCTCGAGGTGCTGCAGTGGCTCAGGGACGCGCCGGAGCACCGCTACGACTTCCTGCAGGACCTCACCGCGGTCGACTACGGCGGCGGGCGCGAGATCCAGGTGGTCTACCAGCTCTGGTCCATCCCCAACCGGCTGAACCTGCGGGTGAAGTGCGAGCTGCCGCTCCAGGCGCTGGAGATCGACAGCGTGTACCACCTCTGGCGCGCCTCCGACTGGCTGGAGCGCGAGGTCTACGACATGTTCGGCGTGGTCTTCAACGGCCACCCCGACCTGCGCCGCATCCTGATGCCGTACAACTACGCCGAGGGCCACCCGCTGCGGAAGGACTTCCCGCTGCGCGGCCGCTTCTCGCGCGCCGAGCAGACCCGGCAGGCGCTCGCGATGAAGACCGAGGACCACTACTCGCCGCTGGAGCTCGAGATCGCCCACCTGCTGGGGCAGAGCATCCCGGAGCCCTTCGCCGGCGAGACCGCCGGCGGCGGGGTGGGAGGGGCGGGCTGAGATGGCGCTGCGCAGACTGGTCTACAACGTTACGCGGAACCCCGAGCTCTCGCCCGGGGGCGCGCTGGTGCACGCCCCCGTCATCCCCGTGGAGGGCGAGGCGTACGAGGTGCACGAAGACATCGCCGGCGAGCACATGCTCATCAACATCGGCCCCCAGCACCCGGCCACGCACGGGGTGCTGCGGCTGGTGCTGGAGCTCGACGGCGAGACGGTGATCCGCTGCATCCCGCACATCGGCTACCTGCACTCCAGCTTCGAGAAGCTGGGCGAGTACCGGGACTGGAACCAGATCGTCCCGCTCACCGACCGCATGGACTACCTGGCGCCGCTGATCTACAACTGCGCCTACGCCATGGCGGTCGAGAAGCTCATGGGGGTCACCGTCACCGAGCGCTGCAAGGTGGTGCGGGTGATCTGCATGGAGCTCGACCGCATCTTCAGCCACCTCCTCTGGCTGGGGACTACCGCGATCGACCTGGGCGCCTTCACCGTCTTCCTTTACACCTTCCAGCAGCGCGAGAAGATCTACGACCTGCACGAGCGCTTCACCGGGGCGCGCATCACCACCTCCAGCACGCGCATCGGGGGGATGATGGCCGACCTGCCGGCCGGGTGGATCGCGCAGCTCGAGGAGTTCCTCGACAACTTCGTCCCCGTGCTGGACGAGTGCGAGACGCTGCTGACGGAGAACGCCATCTGGGTCGGCCGCACGCAGGGCGTCGGCTCCATCAGCGGCGAAGACGCGGTGAACTGGGGGCTCTCGGGTCCGAACCTCCGCGCGTCCGGCGTCAGCTACGACGTGCGCAAGGACCGGCCGTACTACGACTACGAGACCTACGACTTCGACGTCCCGGTCGGCGAGCACGGCGACATCTACGACCGCTACCTCTGCCGGATGGAGGAGATGCGGCAGAGCGTGCGCATCCTCCGCCAGGCGATCCAGCGGCTCCCGGGCGGCCCCATCAACGTGGACGACCCGCGCGTGATCCTGCCGCCCAAGACGGCGGCGATGAACGACATGGAGAGCATGATCCACCACTTCAAGGTGGTCATGGAGGGCGTGCGCGCCCCGGTCGGCGAGAGCTGGTTCTCGGTGGAGTCGTCCAAGGGCGAGCTGGGGATGTACGTCGTGTCCGACGGCGGCTCGAAGCCGGTGCGCTGGCGCGTGCGGGGCCCGAGCTTCATCAACATCGCGGCGATCCCGCACATGATCGAGGGGGCGCTGCTCTCCGACGTGATCGCGGTGAACGCCTCGCTCGACATCGTGCTGGGGGAGATCGACCGATGAGCGCGAACGCGGGCGCCGACTCGCCGCCCACCTCGTGGCCGCCGGTGGCGCAGAACCCCGGCTTCGCGGGCGACACCGGCGAGTTCGCCAATCTGTCGGAAGACGCCGTGCGCGGCGCCGGCTACGTCGGCGCGCGCCCGAAGGACGGCGGCCACCCGTCGGTGGCGGGCACGCTCCCCTACCAGGTGGCGGAGCGCGACCCCGAGGCCCCGGTCTTCGTCGGCGAGTACGAGGAGCGGCTGCGGAAGGTGCTCACCCGCTACCCGGACCGGCAGAACGCGCTCCTTCCGGCGCTGCACATCGCCCACGAGGTGCGCGGCTACCTGTCGCCGGCGTCGATGGACGAGGTCGCGGCGAGGCTGGAGCTGCCGCCGGCGTACGTGCGCGGCGTGGCGAGCTTCTACTCGATGTACAACCTGGGTCCGGTCGGGAAGTACCTGATCCAGGTGTGCACCAACATCTCCTGCAACCTCTGCGGCGGCGACGCCGTGTTCGAGAGCTTCCTGAAGCACACGGGCACGGAAGCGGGCGAGACCAGCGCCAACGGCCTGTGGACGGTGATGGAGGTGGAGTGCCTGGGCGCCTGCGGGTTCCCCACGGCGGTGCAGGTCAACGAGCGGTACTTCGAGAACGTACGGCCCGAGGATGTGCCGGAGGTTCTGGAGCGGCTGACGTAGAACGGCAGTGCTAAGTGCTGAGTGCTAAGTGCTGAACGGCACGAGGCGCGGGCAGTCAGCACTTGGCACTTAGCACTCAGCACTTTCCCTGGGCCTGGCGACGAGCTGAAGCGATGGCGTATCCGTACACTCATCCGAGCGAAGTCCGCGTCCTCTCCCGCTACTTCGGCGATCCGGAAGCCCGGACGCTGAAGGGGTGGGAGGAGCGCGGCGGCTACCAGGCGCAGCGCACGGCGCTGGGGATGACGCCCGAGGCCATTGTCGACGTCGTCAAGGCCTCCGGCCTGCGCGGGCGCGGCGGGGCGGGGTTCCCCACCGGGATGAAGTGGGGCTTCATGCCCAAGAAGGTCCCCGGCACTCCCCATTACCTGGTCTGCAACGCCGACGAGTC
>DASYJZ010000856.1:0-5218 GCA_035995965.1 Longimicrobium sp.
CCCCCGCGCCCGCCTCGCTATCCTTCCGTCGGTCCCGCACTCTCGCACGCTCGCACCCTTCGCACTCGCACTTTCGCACCCGACCCATGGACCCGCTCGACCGCCTCTACCGGCGGATCGCCGACGTTCTCCTGCGCGAGCCGGCCACGGCCGTCACGGTGGGGGACATCTACCAGCACCTGGTGCCGTACCGCACCGTGCGCGCCGAGCTCGGCTTCGGCGAGCTGGCCGAGTACGAGCACGCGCTGCTGCGGCTCCTCTCCGGCGAGCGCGACTTCCTGGTGGTGGAGCGCGCCGACGTGCAGGAGGAGTTCCAGCGCGAGCTGCGCAACACCAATCCCATCCTCGGCGTCTACCGCGACTACGCCGACGTGGGCGTGTACCTCAACCCCTACGCACCCGACCCGGCGGCGCTCGACCTCACCGCCCCTCCGCCCCCCTCCACCGCGCCGATCGTACTGCCCGAGGGCGACGCGGACGCGCCGGGGGTGGTGATCGACGTCACCCGTCCCGATCCCCCGGCGAAGCCCGCGCCTCCCCGCAAGCTGAAGGCGTGCACCGGCTGCCGCTCCACGCTGCCGCCGGGGCGCGACGTGCGCTTCTGCCCCTTCTGCGGCAAGTGCCTGGCGCCCATCCCGTGTCCGGAGTGCAGCACCGTGGTGGAGCCCGAGTGGCGCTTCTGCGCGATGTGCGGCTGGCCGCGCGACGGGCAGCCGCTTCCCCCGCCCCCGCCTCCGCCTCCGCCGGAACACCGCTTGCGGTAGCGACCCCCCAAGCTTTGGACGAACCCGCGGCCCCGACCGGCGCCGCGGGTTCGCCGCGAACGGGACGCGGGAGAACGGAAGGACGATGGCGATGCGGATGGGCGTGGTGCTGGTCGCGGCGGCGCTGCTGGCGGCGTGTGGATGCGCGCAGGGAGATGCGCCGCGGTCGGCGCAGCGAGGGAGCGTGCTCCCGGCCGCCGCCGAGGAACCGGCCTCTCCCGGCGGTGCGCTGTACCGCCGGGCGTGCGTGATGTGCCATGGCGAGCGCGGCGCTGGCACCGCGCTCGGCCCGGCGCTGAACGACCGCCGCCGCGAGCTGGCCGAGGTCGTCCACGCCGTCGAGGCCGGCGCCCCCGCCGCGGCCGAGCACCACACCCCCATGCCTCCGCGCGGCGACGGCACCTTCACCGACCAGGACGTGCGCACCGTTGCCGAGTACGTGCGCTTCCTCGCTCGCTGAACCGAAGCGCCGAACTCCTGTACCGGCAGCTGTCATCACCGTGGCCGAGCCCGACTCGGTCGCGTGCAATCCGGCTACGCATGCACCGCGGGCGGTAGTCCGCGGAGGCGGACTTCGTGCCGTCGTTGCGGCGGTTTCAACCGCCCGTCCCGGAGCCGGCGTCCTCGGCCGTCGTTTTCTGGCGTCCCGCCGCCGCCCCGGGTATCTTCCGCCCTCCCTGAAACCACCCCTCTGCACAGCGGACGGACATGGCGCGGATCGCAGTCATCCCCGGCGACGGCGTCGGGAAGGAAGTCACGCGCGAGGCGGTGAAGGTGCTGCGCGCGCTGGAGGCGCACGGCGGGCCTGCGCTCGACCTGGTGGAGTGGCCCCACGGCGCCGACCGCTACCTCGAGACCGGCCAGACCATCACCGACGACGAGTTCGCGGACCTGGAGGCCAACTACCAGGCCGTGCTCCTGGGCGCCCTCGGCGACCCGCGCGTCCCCGGCAACGAGCACGCGCGGCAGATCCTGCTCGGCATGCGCTTCCGGCTCGACCTGTTCATCAACTTCCGCCCCGTGCGGCTCTACCACGAGCGCCTCACGCCGCTCAAGGGCAAGACCGAGCGCGACGTCGACTTCGTGATCTTCCGCGAGAACACCGAGGGCGTCTACGTGGGGATGGGCGGCACCTTCAAGCAGGGGACGCCCGACGAGGTCGCCATCCAGGAAGACGTGAACACCCGCAAGGGCGTGGAGCGCATCATCCGCGCGGCCTTCGAGCACGCCCGCGCGCACGGGCTGGAGCGGGTGACGATGTCGGACAAGGCGAACGCGATGGAGAGCGCGGGCGGTCTCTGGCGCCGCACCTTCAAGCAGGTCGCCGCCGAGTACCCGGAGATCGAGACCGAGGCACTGTACGTCGACATGCTGGCGATGGACCTGGTGCGCCGCCCCGAGCGCTACCGGGTGATCGTCACCGGCAACCTCTTCGGCGACATCCTCTCGGACCTGGGCGCGGGGATCGCGGGCGGGCTCGGGCTCACCGCCTCGGGCAACATCCACCCGGGGCGCGTGTCGATGTTCGAGCCCGTGCACGGCAGCGCGCCCGACATCGCGGGGCAGGACCGGGTCAACCCCTTCGCCGCCGTGCTCACCTCGGCGCTGATGCTGCGCCACCTCGGCCACGCCGCCCCCGCCGACCGGCTGGAAGACGCGGTGCGCGCCTGCCTGGTCTCGGGCGAGACCACCGCGGACCTCGGCGGGAGCCTCGGCACGCAGGCGGCGGGGGATGCGGTGATCCGCCACCTCAAGAGCGTGGAATAGGGGAATGTCCGAGCAACTCGCGCTCCTGAACGCTCCGTCGGAGGTGGTTCAGCTGCGGGAACGGCTCGGAGCGGACTGGCCGTCGATCACAAAGGCACGAGCCGACGCCCTCACCGTGATCGATCGCCTTCAGGCCGGGCTCGGGGGACACGTTCCACCCGACACCAGCTTCGTGGTGTACGGATCGCTCGCGCGCCGAGAGTTCACAGCGGGCAGTGACCTCGACTGGACGCTGCTCCTGGATGGTCCGTCCGATCCTGCACACAGAGAAGCGGAAATCCTGCTGCGGCGACGGCTCGAAGAGCTCGAGTTCAAGGAGCCGAACCCGGTGGGCACCTTCGGCCGGCTCACGGTAAGCCACGACCTGATTCACAAGATCGGCGGCGAAGACGACACCAATCGCAACACCACGCAGCGCATCCTCCTCCTGCTGGAGTCCATTCCCATCGGCGACGCTCCCGCCTATACGGGCGTGGTGCGGAACGTGTTGCGCCGTTACATCGAGGAAGACCTGCTCGGCCCCGGCGACTCTCCCTACCGTGTGCCCCGCTTCCTGCAGAACGACGTGGCGCGGTACTGGCGGACGATGACGGTGGACTTCGCGCACAAGCGCCGCCTGCGCGGCAGCGGGTGGGCGCTGCGCACGGCAAAGCTGCGGATGTCGCGGAAGCTGATCTACGCGGCCGGGTTGCTCAGCTGCTTCTCCTGCGAAACGGAATTCGTGGCGCAAGCGCGCGGGTCCGGGCGCGCGGACACGCCGCTCGTGGTTGGGCACCTGGAGGCGCTCGTTCGCAAGACGCCTCTGGACATCGTTGCCCGTTTTGTGCTACAATACTTCGGTGAACTTTCGGGGTGCGCCCGCGACCTGTTCGGCGCGTACGATGCTTTTCTGTCCATGCTGAACGATGCGCGGCGCGAGCATCTCGACGGGCTTTCGGCGGATGTAGCGGGCGAGGATCCGGTCTACGAAGAGGCGCGCGCCATGGGGCAGCGATTCCAGGATGCGCTCACCCGGATGTTCTTCGAGAGCGATACGCCGCTCCCGGAGCTCACCAAGCGCTACGGAGTGTTCTAATGGAAACGATCGGCTTTTCCACCGGCTCTCTGGCGCGTGCCGACGTTCATGCCGCGCTCGCCCTGCTTCACGACTATCCCACGGGGTGCGTCGAGCTCTCCGCCCTCCGAATGCACGAGCTGGCGCCTCTGCTTCGTTCCCTCCCCAATCTCCCGATCAAGGACTACCGGTACATCTCCGTCCACGCACCCAGTGCGTTCACGGCTGCGGAGGAGCGTGAGATCGCGGCAGGCCTTCTGCCGGTCGCGGCGCGGGGGTGGCTGATCGTCTTGCATCCGGACGCCATTCATGATTTCAGCGTTTGGAGAGCCTTTGGCGACCGTCTGGCGATCGAGAACATGGACCGCCGCAAGCCGGTGGGGCGTACGGTGGAGGAGCTTCGGCCGGTCTTCGCGCGCCTTCCCCATGCCTCCTTCTGTTTCGACGTGGCGCACGCGCGGCAATGCGACACATCGATGACGGAGGCGTTTCGGCTGCTCGATTCCTTCGGCGATCGGCTTGCGGAGGTTCACGTGAGCGAGCTGGACGCGAACAGCCGTCACATTCGGCTCTCCCGTACGGCGATCCGCGCATCCCTCGAGATCGCCCGCCTCGTTCCGGTCGACGTTCCGATCATCGTCGAGGCGCCCGTACGTCCGCACGAGATCGAAGACGAGCTGATGGCGAGCCTGCAGGCGATGGGAAGATCTTCGTCATCGGCGCGCCAGGTCGCGGCTTGAGGGATTCACGCACTGGGCACGCGGGCGGCGGGGATGCGCTGGTCGCGCGACTGACCTCGGCGTAACGGCAGCCACCGCAACGGCGATCTCACGCAGAGCCGCGGAGACGCAGAGAAAGATCGAAGCCCCGCGGCATCTGCCTCGGGGCTTCTTTACTTCCGGTCGGAGCGAGGTGGGGTGCCGTAGGGGACGCGGGTCTCCGCGGCGATCATGAGACCCGGCCGTCCGCGAACCACGTAGGGGGAGTTGCCGGTCACCAGGTGGATCAGTACGTCCGGATGGAGCTCGGCGATCTCCAAGAGCCGCCGCGTGGGGCCGTCCGGCTCGCGGGCGCCCTGCTCCCAGGCGCGCACCGCGCTGGCGCTGGCGTTCAGCAAGTCCGCGAACACCTGCTGCGAGACCGAGAGCTCGTGCCGGATGGCGCGGATCTGCTCGGGCGAGTACACCGGTGGCGGCGGCACCTGTGCGTCGCGCGCGGTGATCTCCACGCGGTCCACGCGGGTGCCGGGCAGTTCGCCGCGCTCGAAGGCGACCGCCTCTTCGAGCGCGCCGATCAGCGCGTCGCCGAAGGTGTCGTTGCCGGCCATGTCACTCCTCGGCTTCGAGTTGCGCCACCAGCAGCCGGATGCGCCGGGTCTGCTCGGGCGTGAGGTTCGCCTGCTCGTTCTTGGGAAAGCAGAGCAGGAAGTAGATTTTCTCGCGCTCTTCCACGTACAGGTACACCACCCGCGTGCTCCCGCTCTTCCCGCGCCCTTCGATAGCCGCACGGGCCTTGCGCACCCCGCCGGTGCCGCGCATCACCGGCCCCTCGCGCGGGTTTTCGAGCAGCGTGCATTCGAGCTCGCGGATGTCGCTCTCGGAGAGCAGTCCCGCCGCCGACCGCTCGAACGACG
>DASYJZ010000857.1:0-5138 GCA_035995965.1 Longimicrobium sp.
CCTATGCCGCCTGCCGATACTGCTCGCCGGTGGAACCCTCGATGGCGTCCACGACCGAGCGGGCCAGGCGGTACTGCTCCTTGATCGGCTGCCAGTTCTCGCGGATGTAGGACTTCAGGTTGCGGGTGGACCCGGAGACGCGGATCTCCATCTCCTCCTCGCAGCGCGCGCCCACCTCGCGGATGAACTCGAGCATCGCCTCGTGCTCCTGCCGCAGGCGATGCACCTTGATCATCTCGGAGCGGCTGGGGCGTTTGGCGTCCTTGCTGTAGCCCAGGTTCGCCAGCGCGCGCCCGATGGCGCTGGACTCGCAGTTCTCCAGGTGGCTGGTGCGGTTCACCGGGTTCTTCCCCTCGATCTCGCGCGCCCAGCCGGAGGTGTAGACCCCCAGCCGCACCTCGTCGGGGGTGCGGTAGGCGCGCGCCTCGAACACCACCTCGGGCCCGTCCTCGCGCACCAGCCGGGTCTTGATGCACCCGTTGGGGAAGTCGCGATAGAACTCGTCGATCCGCTCCTGCACCGGCGCGTACGCTTCCAGGTCGAAGCTCATGATGCGCTGCTCCCGCGTGCCGTTTCCCCCTGCTCGCCCCCTTGGGCTCCACTCTATACGGTTTATCTTCGGTTTAGTTCCCCCATCTGTCAAGTCCGTCGTGACAAACCTACAGTTCTCACGCGGAGGCCGCCGAGCCGCGGAGAAGGATGCGAGCCCTCTCTGTTCCTCTGCGCCTCTGCGTGAAACGGCCGTTCGCTGAGCCCCGGAAGCGGCTCAGCCCGCCTCGATCCCCCCGAGCTCGTACTTCCGCCCCGCCCAGAGCAGGATCCCCGCCCGGCTGCGCCGCAGCGAGTTCAGCAGGATGGCGATCATCCAGAGCAGCCCCAGCGGGTGCAGCACGATCCCGTTGGAGCTCTGCCGCAGGCGCAGCGCCGTCGCCACCCGGATCAGGTGGTTGGCCGCCACCCCGATCAGCGAGGGGAAGAGCAGCCCCTGGTAGCCGCGGATCGCCTGCACCAGCCCCACGTACGGCCCCAGCAGCACGAAGCCGTACAGGATGAGCGAGAGCGCCACCCCCAGCCCGCCCGGCCCGCGGTGGTACAGCATCCGCGACAGCCCGCGCCAGAGCTGCTGCCGGCTCGCGAACCTCCGCCCCGACGCCATCAGCATCCCGTCGGCGTACACCGCGCGCCCGCCCGAGGCCTTCACCCGGCTGCACAGCGCCACCTCGCTGGCGACCTCGGCCCCCACCGCCTCCCATCCCCCCGCGCGCTCCAGCGCCTCGCGCCGCACCGCCATCACCTGCCCGTTGGCGACCCGCAGCCAGGGCCAGCGCACCAGCCACATCAGCGGCAGCGGGAGCCAGCAGAGGTACGACAGGTCGAGCAGGGGGATCACCATCTGCTCGGTGAGCGTGCCGGTGATCTGCCAGGGCGACGCGGTCACGAAGTCTGCCCGGTGCCGCTGGATCACGTCGCCCAGGCGGTTCAGGCACTCGGGGGTGGCCACCGTCTGCGCGTCGAGGTACACCAGCACGTCGCCGGTCGCCTCCTCGGCCAGGCGGTGGCAGGCGTAGGGCTTGCCCAGCCACCCGCCGGGAAGCTCGCCCCCGGCGATCACCCGCAGCGTCGGCTCGGCCGCGGCCAGCATCTCCAGCACGTCGGCGGTGCCGTCGGTGCTGCCGTCGTCGTACACCAGCACCTCGTCGGGGCGCTGCCCCCCCGCCAGCACCGCGGCCACGCACCCCACGATCCGCCGCCCCTCGTTGCGCGCCGGGATGCACACCGACACGCGCCCGGGGATGCGGCCGGCGGGGCGGCCCCGGGGCCACGCGGCCAGGTTCAGCAGCACCATCCCCAGCGCCACCAGCGAGGGGAAGGCCAGCGTCCAGAACCAGGGGAGCTCGGCGGCCGTGAACGAGATCATCCGCGAAGGATGCCGCGCCGGCGGCGCTTTGAAAAGGGCGAACGGCCGTTTCTCGGACGCACGCGAGCTCCGGCGGACCCGGCGCTTGCGCGACCGGCGCGCCGGGGAGAAGTTCTAGGATTCCCGAACATAGGCGCCAATACTGTTGGGCGCCGGGCAGAACGGCAGGCGGGCGCCGACGCTGCCTGAGACGCGCGGAAGAAGAGCGTGGCGGAATGAGCTACCGAATCAAGCGGGTCGCGAAGATCACCGGGATCAATCCCGCCACGCTGCGCGCCTGGGAGCGGCGGTACAACCTGATCGCGCCCGGGCGCACCGACTCGGGGTACCGGCTGTACAGCGACGACGACGTCGCCATGCTCTCGCGCATCAAGCAGTTCACCGCCGAGGGGCTCACCATCGGCGAGGCCATCGCGCGCGTGCGGCGCACCCTGGCCCCGCTCCCGGCCGGCGCGCAGGCCCCCGAGCTCTCCGACGTGTGCGCGCAGCTGCGCGACGCGCTGCTGCGCTTCGACCGGGCGGGCGCGCTCTCCGGCTACGAGCGGCTGGGCCACCTGTCCCCCGAGCGCCGCGCCGAAGACGTGCTCCTCCCGGTGATGCGCGAGATCGGCGACCTGTGGGAGGAGGGCACCGCCGTGGTGGCCCAGGAGCACTTCGCGTCGGGGTTCGTGCGCGAGAAGCTGGGGGGGATGATCGCGGAGCTGGACAGCGGCGTGGGTCCCGGCCCCGAGGGGGTGTGCGCCGGCGCGCCGGGCGAACTGCACGAGTTCGGGCTGATGGCGTGCGCGCTGCAACTGGCCGCGGGCGGATGGAAGGTGCTGTACCTGGGCCCCGACGTGCCGCTGGAGGAGACGGCGCGGGTGGTGCGGGAGCGGAGGCCCGCGCTCGTCTGCACCTCGCTGGTGGTGCGGCGCGACGCCGCCGAGTGCGCCGAGCTCGCCGCCGAGCTGCGGCGCACGGCCCCGCGCGACACCGCCGTGGTGCTCGGCGGCGCCGGCATCGCCCCCGAGACGCAGGCGGTCGACGGCGTCCGCTTCGCCAGCTCCGTCGGCGAGATGTTCACCGCCAACTGAAACAGATTCGTCTCACGCAGAAACGCGGAGACGCAGAGGAGGCGCGGCGGCCCCTCTGCGTCTCCGCGTTTTACGTGATACGAGATCCGGGGTCGAGCTTCTGTATCCCGCACAACCCCACTGGAATGTCATCCTGGGGCCGGCCAGGCCGCGATCGTGGTTGTGAGACGGCTGTTTAGCCGATCATGTCGCGCCACCGTCGACACGCCTGGACGGGAATCTGTCCTGGCGACGCGCGCTCAGGCGCCGACGGGCTCTCCGGCGTCGGGGGCGGGAGAGAGAGCGGAGCGGCGCGGGGGCGGGGGGAGCGCGGCGGGGCCGTGGTCGTGCAGGCGGGAAAGGTCGATCCCCAGCGGCCGGCCGGGGCGGCGCACGAAGACGTCGGCGAAGCGGGCGCCCCACACGATCTCGGAGGGCTTGTACGAGGTGCGCGAGTACACCTGCTGCGAGAAGGTCTCGTCGATCGCCTGCAGGGTGACGAAGAGCTCGGCGTCGGACTCGCGCAGCTCCTCTTCGGTCATCCCCCAGAGCGGGCTGCTCTCGTCGATGGGGTGGACGATGGTCCAGCTCAGGGGGAAGAGCACCACGCGGTCGCGCTCCAGCGACAGGTCGTGGAAGCGCCGCGCGCCGTCGCGCCCGATCCCCGCCGAGAGCTTGGCGCTCACCTCGATGAGCTGGTTGCTGCGGCCGTTGGCGATGCGGAACATGAACGCCGTCCCGCCGCGGTAGGGGGCGATCAGCGCGCGGCGGCTGTAGATGATCCACGCCACCGGCCGCGAGAAGCGCGCGAACACCAGCCCGCTGGCCAGCGCGAAGGCCAGCAGGCCGATCAGCGCCTCGAAGGTCATCAGCAGGTTGGCCGCCAGCCCGTTGGGGGCCACGTTGCCGTAGCCGATGGTGGCCAGCGTCTCGACGCTGAAGAAGAACGCGGTGAAGTAGGGCGACGCCGGCACCACCCCGTCGGCCCCGGCGAGGGCGCCGGGGCCGCAGAGCACGTACCCGGCGGCGAACAGCGCGTTGGCCGTCACGTAGGCCAGGCACACCCAGAGGATGAACCGGGTCCAGGTGACGGTGAGCAGGTAGTGGTAGGCGCTGAGCGAGGTGAGCGGGTGCAGCCCCTCGCGCACCACGTTGAAGCTGCCGTCGCGGTTCAGCAGCCGCCCCCCCTCGGCGGAGAGCACGCTCCCGAAGCCCAGGTCCTTGTACTCTTCTCGCGCTGGTGCGGCCATCCGCGCTCCTCGCTGCGTTTGCAGGTGCCAATCTCCGCAACAAGGTAATCTGCCGAAAGCACGGCAACAGACTGGTCGTTCGTCAGTGGTAGTCGTGCGACGCGACCACGGCGGCCGCCTCGTCGAGCTTGAGGGCGAAGAAGTCCTCGGCCTTGAGGTTGCTGACGCCGTCCTCCTTCCCCAGGCGGCCGCGCACGGCGAGGATGCCGTTGCGGTTGATCACCTCGCGCTGCTCCTCGTAGACCTTCGGGCTCACGATCACGTCCAGGCGCCCGGTCTCGTCCTCCAGCCCCACGAAGACGAAGCCCTTGGCCGTCCCCGGGCGCTGGCGGACGATCACCACGCCGGCCGTGGTCACCCGCTCGCCGTTCGCCAGCCGCGGGTCCTCGCGCAGCTCCCCGACCGTGCGAACGCCCAGGGTCCGCAGCCACTCGCGCAGGTGGCGCATGGGGTGGCCCTCCAGGTCGAAGCCGGTGGCGTGGTGCGCCATCAGCGTGCGCTCCGTCTCGGCCGGCACGGGGATGCGCGGGTCGACGGTGATGGAGGTCGGCGCCAGCGGGCCGCCGCTCTTCCGCGCGCGCAGCTCGCCCAGCACCGTCCACAGCGCCTGCCGCGGCCCCTCGGGGATCCAGGCGCGGAACGCCCCCGCCGCCGCCAGCGCGCGCAAGCCCGCCTCGCTGTCGAAGCGCGCCACCACCTCGGACGCGGAGAAGAACGGCCCGCGCGCCAGCTCCGCCTTCAGCCGTGCCCCGGCGACGGCGCCGAGGCCGCGGACGTAGCGGAGGCCGATGCGAACGGCGGGGGAAACAGAAGTGCCAACGGAAGTGCCAACAGAAGTGCCTAGTGCCAAGTGCCTAGTGCCCAGTGGAACCGTGCTATTCCTGGGCACTGGGCACTGGGGACTGGGCACTTGGGGTT
>DASYJZ010000858.1:0-10302 GCA_035995965.1 Longimicrobium sp.
GGCCGCGGCGGCCCTCGCGAGCATCGTCGCGCGCCCCGGAGTCGCGGCAGCGGAGGGGCCTGCAGTCCGCGGAGGCGGACTTCGTGTGGTTGTTGCAGCGAATTCATTCGCCCTGCTATCCGGGCGACAAGCTGTTCAGCCGGGGTTCGGCAGAGACCCCGAGTAACCCGAATCGACCCATGGACACCACCGAGATCCTCGTCGTCATCGCGGGCGCGGCGGCCATCGCCGGCGTGCTCTGGTACTTCTTCGGCAAGCGCGAGGCCGTCGCCGCAACGGCGGACGAGCGCGGGGTGCAGGAGGTGAAGATCACCGTGAAGGGCGGCTACAGCCCGGACGTGGTGGTGGTGAAGCAGGGCCGCCCCGTGCGCCTGGACTTCTACCGCGACGAGACGGCGAGCTGCAGCGAGCAGGTGGTCTTCGGCGACTTCGGCATCGCCCGCGACCTGCCGGCGTTCAGGACCACCCCGATCGAGTTCACGCCGCAGAAGCCCGGCGAGTTCACCTGGACCTGCGGGATGAACATGCTGCGGGGCAAGCTGGTGGTGCAGCCGGCGTAGTCCCGCGTGCGGCCGAAGCTCGAAAACTGCATCCCTCACAGGGGTCACAGGGGACGCGGAGGGGCTTCGGTGCTGGCCTCCGTGACCTCCGTGCCCTGTGAGAGAATTCTTTGAGTGCCATTCTCCTTCACCCGGAGCCCGCCTGATGAGCGACATCCTTGCTTCCCCATCTGCCATCGCCCCTTCGCGTCACCCGGGAATGGGCGCGCGGCGGTACGACGACGACGGTGGATCGGGCGTGTCGTTCCGCGTCTGGGCGCCGCACGCGGACGCGGTCTCCGTGGCCGGGAGCTTCAACGGCTTCTCGGACGATGCGAATCCGCTCGCGCGCGAGGACGGCGGCATCTGGTCCGTGGACGTGGCAGGGGCGAAGGTCCGCGACGAGTACAAGTTCGTCGTCACCGCCGCGTCCGGGCGGCTCCGCAAGCGCGATCCCTACGCGGCCGAGGTCGCGCTGGTGGACCGCAACTGCGTGGTGGTCGACCCGGACGGATTCGACTGGGGCGACGGCGAGTGGTGGATGCCGCCGTGGAACGAGCTGGTGATCTACGAGCTGCACGTAGGCACCTTCAACGACCCGGAGGGCGGCGGGCCGGGGACCTTCGAGTCGGTCCGCGCGCGGCTCCCCTACCTCCGCGACCTGGGCATCAACTGCATCGAGCTGATGCCTTCGGTGGAGTTCGCGGGGGACTGGAGCTGGGGATACAACCCGGGCGACATCTTCGCCATCGAGAGCGTCTACGGCGGCCCGGACGGGCTCAAGCGCCTGGTGCGCGCGGCGCACGAGCACGGGATCGCGGTGATCTTCGACGTGGTCTACAACCACTTCGGACCGGGGGACCTGGACCTCTGGCGCTTCGACGGCTGGGCGCCGGAGGCGGAGGGGAAGGGCGGCATCTACTTCTACAACGACGAGCGGTCCACCACGCCCTGGGGCGACACGCGGCCGGACTACGGCCGCGAGGAGGTGCGCCGCTTCATCGCCGACAACGCGCGGCGGTGGCTGGAGGAGTTCCGCTTCGACGGGCTGCGCTGGGACGCCACCGCGTACATCCGCAACGTCGCGGGCAACGGCGACCCCGCGCACGACCTGCCCGACGGCTGGGAGCTGATGCGCCGCGTGACGGGCGACACGGACGCGCGGCAGCCGTGGAAGCTGCACGTGGCCGAGGACCTGCGCGGCAACGGCTGGATCGTCCGCGCGCCGGAGTTGGGCGGCGCGGGGTTCGACACGCAGTGGGACTCGGAGTTCGTGCATCCCATGCGCCGCGCCGCCGTCGAGCGCGACGACCGGCAGCGCAGCATGGTGGCGGTCCGCCGCGCGATCGAGCTCCGCTACGAGGACGACGCCTTCAAGCGGGTGATCTACACCGAGTCGCACGACGAGGTGGCCAACGGGCACGCGCGGGTGTCGGAGGAGATCTGGCCCGAGAACGCGGGGAGCTGGTACTCGCGCAAGCGTTCGACGCTGGTCGCGGCCGCCGTCCTCACCGCGCCGGGGATCCCCATGCTCTTCCAGGGGCAGGAGATCCTGGAGGACCGCTGGTTCAGCGACGGCGACCCCATCGACTGGTCGAAGCTGGAGACGTACGCCGGGGTGCACGCGCTCTACCGCGACCTGGTGCGCCTGCGCCGCAACTGGTTCGACACCACGCGCGGGCTGCGCGGCCAGCACGTGCGCGTGCACCACGTGAACGACGCCGACAAGGTGATCGCCTTCCACCGCTGGGACGCCGCCGGCCCGCGCGACGACGTGGTGGTGGTGCTGAACTTCGCCGACCGCGCCTACGACGCGTACGAGCTCGGCTTCCCCCGCGCCGGCGAGTGGAAGGTGCGCCTGAACAGCGACTGGCGCGGTTACGGCGACGACTACGCCGACACCCCCAGCTTCCCCACCCGCGCCGACGCCCCGCCCCGCGATGGTATGCCCCACTCCGCCAGCGTCGGCATCGGCCCGTACACCGCTGTCGTCCTCTCGCAGGACGAGTAGCAAGGGAAGCGAGATCGGCGGAGCATCGTGTACGCGACGATGCGAGTAAACTCGCGGCTACAACGGCACGCAGTCCGCCTGCGCGGACATCAACGGCATCAGTCAGCCGCGCCGCACGGCGCCGACTAACGGGCAACGCGGCCCCCGTCTAAACGAAGGAGAGAGACGTCGGATCATCCGCTGACACAGCGTGCAAAGGTGTCATCCTGAGGCGCGGCCCCACCTGACCTGCCGGCGCGAAGTCGACGGCAGCGCCGTAGGATCTAACCGCGGACGCCACGGGGCCTCAGCGCGGTAGCGGCGCAGAAGCCGTCCCAGCGTCCACATGGCGCTCCTTCACCCTGCCGCCGTCATCCCCCCGCCGCACGATCTTTGCAACGGCCCCGGCGTTCGCCGTCCGCCGAGGCCACGCCGCTACGCCGCGCCGGCGACTCATCCACCAGCCTGAGCCTGCATGGACATCGATCCGGGAGCCGGCGGCGGTGTCGTCGCGCCCGTGGGCGACGGTGACGATCCGCTGCGCGAGAGCGAGGCGCGCTACCGCTCGCACGCCGAGGGGGCCGCCTCGTTCGCCTGGAGCACGCCGCCCGTCGGCGAGTTCACGGCGCCGCAGCCGGAGTGGACCGCCTTCACCGGGCAGAGCTTCGAGGAGCTGCAGGGGAGCGGGTGGATCGAGGCCATCCACCCCAACGACCGCGCGCGCACGCTGAGCGCCTGGCGCCGGGCGCGCGCCGAACGCGCACCCTATGCGGTGGAGCACCGCGTGCGCCGCCGCGACGGCGAGTACCGCTGGATGCAGGCGCGCGCCTTCCCCGTGGTGGACGAGGCGGGCGGGGTGCTCGAGTGGGTCGGCGCGTACACCGACGTCACCGACCGCAAGCTGGCCGAGGAGGCGCTGCGCCGCGGCGAGGAGCAGCTCCGCTACGCGCTGGACAGCATCCCCCAAATGGTGTGGACCACCCGGCCCGACGGGTACCACGAGTACTACAACCGCCGCTGGTACGAGTACACCGGCCTCACCTTCGACGAGACGCGCGGCGACGGGTGGAACCGCGTGCTCCATCCCGACGACCGCGCGCGCGCCTTCGCCCGCTGGCGCGAGTCGCTGGATACGGGCGAGCCGTACTCCATCGAGTACCGCTTCCGCCGCCACGACGGCGAGTACCGCTGGTTCCTGGGCCAGGCGCTCGCCCAGCGCGACGCCGCGGGCGCGGTGGTCCGCTGGTTCGGCACCTGCACGGACATCGAGGAGCAGAAGCGCGCCGAGGCCGAGCGCGACCGCCTGATCCGTGAGGTCCAGGCCGAGCGCGCGCGGCTGCGCGAGGTGTTCACCCAGGCGCCCGCGCTGATCCTGGTGCTGCGCGGCCCGGAGCACCGGGTGGAGCTCGCCAACGACGCCTACCGCGCGCTGGCCGGCGGACGCACGCTGGAGGGGATCCCGGTGCGCGAGGCGCTCCCTGAGGTGGAGGGGCAGGGGCTCTTCGAGCTGCTGGACCGCGTCTACGCGAGCGGCGAGGCGGTGGCCGGCGAGGAGAAGGAGGTGCTGATCGACCGCGGCGCGGGAGTGCCCGAGGAGGGCTTCTTCAACTTCGTCTACCAGCCCATCCGCGGCATGGACGGCGCGGTCGACGGGATCCTGGTGCAGGCGGTGGAGGTGACGGCGCAGGTGCACGCCCGCCAGGCGGTGGAGCGGCTGGAGGAGCGGCTGCGGCTCGCGCTCGAGTCGGCCGACGTGGGGACGTGGGACATGGACGTGGCCGGGGGCGGGCTCGCCTGGGACGCGCGCTGCCGCCAGATCTACGGGCTGGACCCCGGCGACGCGGTGGATGCCGGGGCCGTCCTCGACCAGACCTACGGAGAGGACAGGGCCCGGGTGGAGGAGACGGTGCGGCAGGCGCTGGACCCCGCCGGGACGGGCGAGTTCGAGGCCGAGTACCGGCTGGTGCAGCCGAGCGGCGCGGTGCGCTGGGCCCAGTCGCGCGGCCGCGCCTTCTTCCGGGAGCGCGACGGCGTGCGCGAGGCGGTGCGCTTCACCGGCACCATCATCGACGTCACCGAGGCGAAGCGGGCGGAGGAGGAGCGCGAGCGGGCGGTGACGGCGCGCAGCCGCTTCTACGCGGCCATGAGCCACGAGCTGCGCACCCCCATCAACGCCGTGCTGGGCTACAACGACCTGCTCCTGGCCGGCGTGTACGGCGGGCTCGCGCCACAGCAGCAGACCAGCGTGGAGCGCGGGCAGCGTGCCGCGCGCCACCTGCTGCACCTGGTGAACGACGTCCTGGACCTCTCCAAGATCGAGGCCGGGAAGATGGAGCTGGTCTGGGAGCCCGTCCCGGTGGTGCCCCTGGTGCAGGACCTGTTCGCCACCCTGCAGCCGCTGGCCGACGGGCACGGGAGCGAGCTGCGGCTGGAGGGGCGCGAG
The DNA here is from genome assembly GCA_035995965.1 of Longimicrobium sp. GTDB lineage: Bacteria > Gemmatimonadota > Gemmatimonadetes > Longimicrobiales > Longimicrobiaceae > Longimicrobium. The sequence goes on from DASYJZ010000858.1 coordinate 4,973, forward strand.
GCGGCGGGGATCGACATCGTCACCGACCCGCGCCGGGTGCAGCAGATCCTGCTGAACCTGATCTCCAACGCGCTCAAGTTCGGCCAGGGGAAGCCCGTGGAGCTCCGCTGCGCCGCCACGGACGACGAGGTGACCATCGAGGTCGCCGACCACGGCGTGGGCATCCCCGCCGACGCGCTGGGGCGGATCTTCGAGGAGTTCATCCAGCTCCCCAACGCCAACGCGGGCGGCACGGGGCTGGGGCTGCCGATCTCGCAGCGGCTCGCGCGGCTCCTCGGCGGGAGGCTCGAGGTCGAGTCCGTGCCCGGGGACGGCAGCACCTTCCGTCTTCATCTTCCCCGGCGGGCCGTGCCTGCCTGAGCCACGGCAGCAACAATCTCACGCAGAGCCGCAGAGACGCGGAGGAGCCGCCGCCGCCTCTCTGCGCCTCCGCGGCTCGGTGTGACCCAATTTGTCAGCGACAGTGACAAACCTTCGTTTGTTGCGAATGCTCGATCCTTTTGTCTCTTAACAGTTTACGGCGGTAAGGTTTCAATTATCTCAGATGTTTCCGATCGTTCAGTATTGACTGAACGCTCGTTCATCCTTATTGTGGGTCCGCGTTGGGAAGATACCTGACAGGAGAAGGCCCATTGGACAATGCGGTGCAGCAGTTCGTGGAGCGGATGGGGCTGATCTGCGAGAAGGAGGGGATGGCCCGCAGCGCGGGGCGCATCTTCGGCCTCCTGCTCGTGGGCGGACGCTCCTACTCGCTCGACGAGCTCGCCGAGAAGCTCCAGGCCAGCAAGGCCGGCGTGAGCACCAACTGCCGGATGCTGGAGCAGTTCGGGATGATCGAGCAGGTGAGCGCGCTCGGCGACCGGCGCGACTTCTACCGGGTGCGCGAAGACCCGTGGGAGCACATGATGCGCGTGGCCCAGAGCCGCTGGCGCGACATGGTGAAGGTGTTCGGCGAGGTGGAGCCGGCGCTCCCGCCGCAGCTCTCCGAGGGGAAGCGGCGCCTGCGCGAGGCCGAGGAGTTCCACGGCCTTCTCATCCGCCAGGTGGACGCGCTGATGGACACCTGGCGGGGGATGCGCACCGGCGCCGCGCCGGACCCCGCCGAGCACGCCGCCTGACCCGGCGGACGCGAACAGAGCCTTCAGACCAGTGACGGATATGCCTGAACCATTCGCTCCGCGCCGCGCGGCCGGGGCCCTCTGCGCCGCCCTGCTGGCGGCGGCGCCCCTGGCGGCGCAGACCAACCCGGCGCTCCCGCCGCCTCCCCCGCCGCTCTCGGCGCGGCCGGTGGCCGCGGCCGCCGCCCCGTCCGGCACCCGCCCGCTCTCGCTCGACGAGGCGCTCACGCTGGCCGAGGAGAACAGCGACCAGGTCGTCGTCGCCCAGGCGGGCGTGATGCGCGCCCGTGGGCAGCGCCTGCAGGCCGCCAGCCAGCGCTACCCGCAGCTCGGCGCCACCGCGTCGTACAGCCGCGCGCTGGCGTCGCAGTTCTCCTCGCTCTCGGGCGGCTCGGACACCACCACCGCCACGCCGGGGCCCACCAACTGCGGGAAGTTCACCCCCAACCCGGCGCTCCCGGTGCAGCAGCGGCTCGACTCGCTGGAGCACGCGGTGGACTGCGCGGCCAACAGCAACCCGTTCTCTTCGCTCGGCAGCCTGCCGTTCGGCAACAAGAACACCTGGTCGCTGGGGCTCAACCTCTCGCAGAACCTCTTCGCCGGCGGGCGCATCGCCGCGCAGGTCGACGCGAGCACGGCGGCGCGGCGGCGGGCCGACATCCAGCTCGCCTCCACCCGTGCGCAGCTCGTGCTCGACGTGGCACAGGCGTACTACAACGCCGCCTTGGCCGACCGCCTGGTCTCGATCTCCGAGGCCACCTTCGCCCAGGCCGAGGAGACGCTGCGGCAGGTCACGCTCGCGAAGCAGGTGGGGAACCAGCCCGAGTTCGAGCTGCTGCGCGCCCAGGTCACGCGCGACAACCAGCGCCCGGTGCTGATCCAGCGCCGCGCCGACCGCGAGCTGGCCTATACCCGGCTCCGCCTGCTGCTCAACCTGTCGGCCGACGCGCCGCTCGCGCTCACCACGCCGCTGAACGACGCGGCGCCGGTGCCGGTGGCGCGCTTCGCCAGCAACCCCAACCTGCTGGGCGACACGGTCACGATGAACCGCGCCCCGGTGCGGCAGGCGGCGCAGACCATCGCCGCGCAGGAGGCGCAGCTCAAGGTGGCGCGCGCGGGGAGCCTCGCTACGGTGAGCCTGGTGAGCAACTACGGGCGGGTCGCCTATCCCGGCGGGGCGCTCCCGGCATTGGGCGACTTCGCCACCAACTGGACCGTGGGCGCGCAGCTCTCCGTTCCCGTCTTCACCGGCGGCCGCCTGCGCGGTGACCGGATGGTGGCCGAGGCCGCGGTGCTCGAGGCGCGCGCGCAGTTCGAGGGCACCAAGCAGCTCGCGGTGCTCGACACGCGCAACGCCCTGCTGCAGCTCGCCTCGGCGCGCGCGCAGTGGCAGGCCAGCGCGGGCACGGTGGAGCAGGCGACCCGCGCCTACCAGATCGCCGAGATCCGCTACCGCGAGGGGCTGTCGACCCAGACGGAGCTCACCGACTCGCGCATCCTGCTGCAGCAGTCGCAGGCCAACCGCGCCCAGGCCGCGCGCGACCTGCAGATCGCGCAGGTGCACGTGGCGCTGCTCGCCGACCTGCCGATCAGCATCGGCCAGGCCTCGGGCGCGGCGGCCCAGCAGCAGGCGGCGCCGCAGCAGACGACACCTCAGCAGCAACAGCCGGCGCAGCCCCAGGCTGCCCAGTCCACGGCGGCATTCAGCGGAGCGGGGATCGTACCATGAGACGGAGGATGAAGATCGGCCGCGCGGCCCTGGCCGCCGCCGCCCTGCTGGCGATCGCGGCGTGCAACCAGGAGGGCGACGCCGCCCAGGAGAAGGCGCCCGAGGTGCTCACCCTGGGGCCCGAGGCCGCGGCGGTGGTGCGGCAGGAGGAGATCCGCACCGGGCCGCAGCTCTCCGGCAGCCTCAGCGCCGAGCGCCAGGCGGAGGTGCGCGCGCAGGTGGGCGGGCAGGTGCTGGCCGTATACGCCGAGCAGGGGCAGGCGGTGCGCGCCGGGCAGCCGCTGGCGCGCATCGACGCCAGCGCGCTGGTCGACGCGGCCACCTCGGCGCAGACCGGCGTGGCCTCGGCACAGACCTCGCTGGAGGTGGCGCGCCGCAACTACGAGCGCGCGCAGACGCTGAACCAGGCCGGCGCCCTGAGCGACCGCGACCTGGAGACGGCGCGCGCCCAGCTCAGCCAGGCGCAGGCGCAGGCCGCCGGGGCGCGCAGCCAGCGGGCCAGCGCGCAGAAGCAGCTCGGCAACACCGAGGTGCGCGCGCCGATCACCGGCGTGGTGAGCCTGCGCCCCGTGGGCGCGGGCGACATCGTGCAGCCGGGGGCGGCGCTCTTCACCGTGGTGGACCCGCACAGCATGCGGCTCGAGGCCAGCGTCCCCGCCGACCAGCTCGGCGAGCTCAGGATCGGCTCCACCGTGCGCTTCACCGTGAACGGCTACCCCGGGCGCGCCTTCACCGGCACGGTGCAGCGCATCTCCCCCGCCGCCGACCCGGCCACGCGCCAGGTTCCCGTGGTGGTCACCATCCCCAACGGGCAGGGAGCGCTGGTGGCCGGCCTCTTCGCCGAGGGGCGGGTGGAGAGCCAGGTGCGGCAGGGGATGATGATCCCCGCCACCGCCATCGACGAGCGCGGGGTGACGCCCACCGTGCTGCGGGTGAAGGGCGGCAAGACGGAGCGCGTGGCCGTGCAGGTGGGCGTGCGCGACCCCGACACCGAGCGGGTGGAGGTCACCGCCGGGCTCGCCCCCGGCGACACCGTGCTGGTGGGGGCGGCGCTGGGCACCGCGCCGGGGACCCCCGTGCGCATCGGCGCGGCCGTGCGGCCGTAAGGAGAGCCAACCGTGTTCATCTCCGATTTCGCGATCAAGCGGCCCGTGATCACCGTGGTGACCATGCTGGCCCTGGTCGTGTTCGGCTTCTTCGCGCTGTTCAACCTGAAGACCGACGAGTTCCCCCAGGTGGAGCCCCCGCTGGTGGTGGTCTCCATCCCCTACCCCGGCGCCAGCCCCGAGACGGTGGAGCGCGAGGTGGTGGACCGGGTGGAAGAGGCCATCGGCGGGATCAGTGGCGTCGACCAGGTCAACTCGCAGAGCTTCGACGGCTACGCCGTGCTGATCGTGCAGTTCGTGTTCGGGAAGGACCTGCAGCAGGCCACGCAGGACATCCGCGACCAGGTCTCGCAGATCCGCAACGAGCTCCCCACCGAGATGAAGGAGCCGATCCTCAGCCGGTTCGACCCGAACCAGCAGCCGATCGTCTCCCTCACCCTGTCGTCGGCCACGCTGGGCTCGGCCGAGCTCACCCGCATCGCGGACCCCGGCATCACCCGCGAGCTGCGGGCGGTGGGCGGCGTGGCCGAGGTCCTGGTGGTGGGGGGGATCACCCGCGAGCTCACGGTGGAGATCGACCCGCAGCGGATGCAGGCCGCGGGCGTGGGCGTGCCGCAGGTGGTGCAGGCGCTGCAGGCGCAGAACCTGGCGGCGCCGGTGGGGAGCCTGAAGGGGGTGTGGGACGAGCGCTCCATCCGGCTCAAGGGGCGCCTCCCCGACCCGGCGAGCTTCCGCAACCTGGTGGTGGACGCGCGCGGGGGGACGATCGTGCGGCTGGGCGACGTGGCCACGGTGCGCGACGGCACCGAGGAGCCCACCTCGCTGGCCATCTTCAACGGCCGCCCCGCGGTGGGGATCGACATCCGCAAGAGCACCGGCTACAGCACCACGGCTGTCAGCTCGGCGGTGCTGGCGCAGGTGCGGAAGATCGAGGCGGGGCTCCCCGCCGGGGTCAAGCTCGACGTGGTGAAGAACTCGGGCGACCGGGTGAGCCGCTCCGTGACCAACGTGCAGGAGACGCTCTTCGAGGGGGCGCTGCTCACCGTGCTGGTGGTGTTCCTCTTCCTGAACTCCTGGCGGAGCACGGTGATCACCGGGGTGGCGCTGCCCATCTCGGTGCTGGCCAGCTTCGTGGCGGTGTGGGCCTTCGGCTTCACGCTCAACACCATGTCGCTGCTGGGGCTCTCGCTGGCCATCGGCATCCTGATCGACGACGCCATCGTGGTGCGCGAGAACATCGTGCGGCACGTGGAGATGGGGAAGGACCACTACCAGGCGGCCATGGAGGGGACCGACGAGATCGGGCTGGCGGTGGCCGCCACCACCTTCTCCATCATCTGCGTCTTCGTTCCCATCGCCTTCATGGGCGGGGTGGCG
>DASYJZ010000859.1:0-12910 GCA_035995965.1 Longimicrobium sp.
GGCCCCCTCGCGCATGCTCCCCCCCCACCCGCCGCTGCGCACGTGGATGTGCTCGGCGCGCACGTCGGCCCCGTGCTCGCCGCGGTCGGCCTCGGCGCGCGCGGCGGCCTCGGCGTCGCCCTCGCCTTCGTCGCTGTTCACCCGCATCTCGCCGAACACGCGCCCGCCCTCGTTCATGAGCTGGCCGCCGGTGACCACCGCGTCGCCGTGGATCACGCCGCTCTCGGCGAGCACCAGGTTCCCCTTGCCGACGGTGACGTCGCCCATCACCTCGCCCGCCACGCGGACGTCGCCGAAGGGCACCACCACGTCGCCATCCACCACCTTGCCGCGGGGGACGTCGTAGCCGTTGAAGGAGATCTGGCTCCGCTCGGGCACCGCGAGCGGCGCCGGGGGGGCCACGGCGGGCGACAGCGTGTCGGCCGCGCGCGGCGCCGCGGGAGCGGCGGCGGCCGCCGGCACGGCGGTCTCCTGCGCCCCGGCCGCGCCGGGTGCCGCGAGGGCGGCCGCCAGCGCCACCACGGAAAGCTTCATCAGGTCAGTGCGCATGAGTCATCCCCCCAACCGGGGTCCGAAGTAGACGAACCAGCATCCAGCCCGAGAGCGGGATGGCGACCGCGAACAAGACGCCGGCCACCGAGAGCCCGCGCGTACCGCCCACCAGCTCCGACCCGGTGGTCACCATCCACTGGAACACCCCGCTGCGCACCACCGCCCCGGTGACGTTCACCAGCAGCGACCATCCCGCCTGGGTCACCCAGCGGCCGCCCACGCCGAACAGCGCGCCCGGCGTCATCCCGCGCCCCGCCAGCCAGGTGAGCAGCGCGAAGAGCGGGAGCAGCGGCGCCAGCGCCCCCACCGCCGCCATCGTCCACCCGCGCCGCGTGCGCGGCAGCCAGCGCCGCCGCGCCACCGCCTGCGCGGCCGTGGCGGGGAGGAGCACGCGCGCCATCACGCCGGCGGCGAAGGTGGGCGAGGGGTCGAAGTGCGGGAGCGACGAGAGCGCCTGGATCAGGGCGCGGCTCGCGTCGAGCTCCCCGGAGCAGCGCGCGCAGCGGCGCACGTGCTCCATCGCCAGGGCCTTCTCCCGGGGGGAGAGGGTGTCCTCGGCGAGCTCCTCGAGGGTCCAGGGCTGCAGGTGTGCGTTGGGCTCGTTCACGGTCGCCTCGTCCGGCTGCGATTGCGTTCGGTGGCCACTACGGCGTGCGGTCGGTGCAAGTTTCAGCTCTCCTCAAACCCGGGTGTGCGCCAGCGACTCCTGCAACTCCTTGCGGCCGCGGTGGATGTACGTCTTCACCGTGCCCAGGGGGAGCGCCATGATCTGCGCGATCTCTTCGTACGGCCGGTCCTCGATGTGGCGCAGCACGATGGCCTGGCGGTACTCGGGGCGCAGCCTGCCGATGGCCACCTCGATCTCGGCGCCCAGCTCGCGCGCCTCCAGCAGCTCCTCGGGGTTCTCGTCTCCGCTCTCCACCGTGATGGCGGTGGCCGCGATGTCCTCGGCGCTGGTCGCGAAGCGCGAGCCGTCGATCGAGACCGTGGGCACTTCCTTCCGCCGGATCGAGTCGATCGTCAGGTTCGTGGCGATCTTGAAGATCCAGCTGGAGAACTTGTAGGCCGGGTCGTAGCGGTCGATGTTGTTGAACACGCGCACGAAGGTCTCCTGCGCGAGGTCCTCCGCCTGCTCGCGGTCGCGGACCATGCGGTAGATGAGCGAGAACACCGGACGCTGGTAGCGGCCGAGCAGCTCGCGATACGCCGTCTCGCTCCCCTTCTGGGCGAGCTTGACGAGATCGTGGTCCGTGAGCGACGTCGCGTTCAATTCCGATTTGCCCAAGGCAAGGTTTTCCAGCCCTCGGCCGCTCCGTACGGGGGAGGCCCGCCGCGAGTTTCAGCCGGGCGGGGCGAGGCTTGCTCGCGGGGGTGGCGGGGGGTAGCTTTCCCGGCCTTATTCTACACGCAGAGACGGATTTACGGTATGCCGACCCCGCCCGCCCGCCCGGCCGTGCTGCCGGCGGGCGAAGAGAAGGCGGCCGCCGTGCGACGGATGTTCTCGTCCATCGCGCCGCGGTACGACCTGCTGAACCACCTGCTCTCGGCCAACGTGGACCGGGCGTGGCGGCGCCGCGCGGTCGACCGCCTGGCGTGGGAGCGCGCGCCCGCCGGGACCTACCTGGACAACTGCGCGGGGACGCTGGACCTGGCGGTGGAGCTGGCCCGGCGCGGCGGCTTCCGCGGGCGCGTGGTGGGGAGCGACTTCACCTACGCCATGCTGGAGCGCGGCACCCCCAAGCTGGGCCCGCTCGCGATCGGCCCCGCCTGCGCCGACGCGCTCACCCTCCCCTTCGCCGACGCCTCGTTCGACGGGGCCACGGTGGGGTTCGGGGTGCGCAACCTGGCCGACTTGGACGCGGGCCTGCGGGAGATGGCGCGGGTGCTGCGCCCCGGGGCGCGGGTGGTGGTGCTGGAGTTCACGACTCCGGCGTGGCAGCCCTTCCGCGCGCTGTACCTGGGCTACTTCCTGAAGGTGCTGCCGCTGGTGGGAAAGCTGGTGTCGAAGCACTCCACCGCCTACACCTACCTCCCCGAGTCCGTCCGCCACTTCCCCGAGCCGGCGGAGCTGGCGCGCAAGCTCGAGCGCGCCGGGTTCCGCGCGGTGGAGTGGAAGACGCTTTCGGGCGGGATCGCCGCGCTGCACTGGGGGACCAGGGCGTGATCAGGTTCCTCGACACCTTCGCGCGGCTGCTGCCGTTCTCGTTCGTGGCGTGCTGCGTGGCGTCGGCGCTGCTGCAGGTGATCGCCTGGACGCGCCACAAGAAGGAGGGCGTGCCGATCAACCCCGGCGCCGTCTGGAAGCCCGAGGGCTCGTTCGACGACGTGGGCCTGTTCCAGATGCGCCTGGCCAAGCGCGCCCTGCTCATCGGCGCCGTGCTGTACCTGTCGTACGGCGTGCTGATGATCGTGGGCGCAGGGCTGAAGCGGGGGTCGTAGGGCGCGGCGATCCCGGGAGACGCACCAACGCGGGACCATCAACCGAATTCCATGGCCTTTCAGAACCTGCGCGAGTTCCTCCGCCACCTCGACCGCACCGGGCAGCTCGTCCGGGTGCGGCAGCCGGTCTCCGTGGACCTGGAGATGGCGGAGATCGCCGACCGCACCATGAAGCTCCCCGGCGGCGGCCCCGCGCTCCTCTTCGAGCGGCCGGTGCTGATGGACGGCACCGAGGGCGACATCCCCGTGGCCATCAACATCTTCGGGAGCTGGCGGCGGATGGCGGCGGCGCTCGGCGTGGACGACGTGGAGGAGCACGCCCGCCGCATCGCCGAGCTGATCAAGCCCGAGATCCCCAAGGGCCTCTGGGGAAAGGTGCAGCTCCTGCCGAAGCTGCTGGAGCTGTCCAAGGTCCCGCCGCGGAAGTACAGGGGGAAGCCGCCCTGCCAGCAGGTGGTGCTCCGCGAGGGGGAGTTCGACCTGACGCGCCTGCCGGTGCTGAAGACCTGGCCGAAGGACGGCGGCCCCTTCATCACCCTGCCGATGGTGGTCACGGCGGACCCGGAGACGGGGGTGCAGAACATCGGCATGTACCGCATGCAGGTGTTCGGGCCGAATTCCACGGGGATGCACTGGCAGCGGCACAAGGGCGGCGCCGCGCACTACCGCGCCTGGAAGCGCACCCGCGGCGGCCGCATGCCCGTGGTGGTGGCGATCGGCGGCGACCCGGCGACCATGTACACGCCCAGCGCGCCGCTCCCGCCGGGGATCGACGAGTACCTCTTCGGCGGGTTCCTGCGCCGCGAGCCGGTGTACACGGCCAAGGCGATCACCGCCGAACTCACCATCCCCGCCGAGGCCGAGATCGTGCTCGAGGGGTACGTGGACACCGACGAGGAGATGGCGATCGAGGGGCCCTTCGGCGACCACACCGGCTTCTACACGCTGGAGGACCCGTATCCCACCTTCCACGTGACCACCGTCACCATGCGCGAGGACCCGGTGTATCCCGCCACGCTGGTCGGCCGCCCGCCGGTGGAGGACGTGTACCTGGGCGGCGCGACGGAGCGCATCTTCCTCCCCCTGGCCAAGCTCACGATCCCCGAGATCGTGGACTACCACATGCCGCCCGAGGGGGTCTTCCACAACCTGGTGTTCGTCTCCATCCGCAAGGAGTACCCGGGGCAGGCGTTCAAGGTGATGTACGGCCTCTGGGGGATGGGGCTGATGTCGCTCGCCAAGGTGATCGTGGTGGTCGACGAGGGGATCGACGTGCAGAACACGGCCGAGGCGTGGTGGTACGCGCTGGGCAACATCGACCCCGAGCGCGACGTGCGCTTCACCCGCGGGCCGGTGGACGACCTGGACCACTCCTCGCAGCTCCCCGCCTTCGGCAGCAAGATGGGGATCGACGGCACGCGCAAGTGGCCCGAGGAGGGCTTCACCCGCCGCTGGCCCGACCTCATCGAGATGTCCGGCGACGTGAAGGCGAAGGTCGACGTCCTGTGGAAGCGCCTGGGAATCGCACCACTGGAGGGATGATGTACGATGCAAACGATCGAGCAAGCTGGCCCGTTCGAAAGGGCCGCATCGGAGACCGGGAACCCAATCCCTACGCGCACCTCTCGCCGGAGGAACGGGTCGGGATGATGTGGGAGCTGACGCAGACCGCCTGGGCATTCATGGGGCATCCAGATGTTGATCCAACCCTACAGAGACATATTGGACGAGTTGTCAGCCGCGGGAGCTGACAGGCTCGCAGGCCGGTCGACGCAGTTTGGTTTCAGGAGAACACGGATGACGGTGCATACCGAAGTCGCTACGAAGGTTCCGATGCCCTGGGACCGGATCGACGCGTTCTGCCGCAAGTGGGGCATCGTCGAGTTCGCGCTCTTTGGCTCGGTGCTGCGCGACGACTTCGGCCCGGAGAGCGACGTGGACGTGCTCGTCAGCTTCGCTCCGGACGCCAGTCCGTCGCTGTTCGACCACGTCGACATGCAGGACGAGCTGGCGGAGATCATCGGACGCCCCGTGGACCTCGCGACTCGCAAGGGCGTGGAGCACAGCGAAAATCCGTTTCGCAAGAAGGCGATCCTGAATTCCGCGCAAGTGGTCTATGTCTCATCCTGACCATACCTGGCTCGCCGACATCTTGATCGCTGCCCGGCATGTCGCCCGCTTCGTTGCTGGAGTGAGTCGCGCCGAGCTCGAGGTCGATGTCATGCGTCAGTCGGCGGTGATCCGTCAGCTCGAGATCATCGGTGAGGCATCGAAGCAGATCTCGGCAGAGTTCCGGTCCTTGCATCCAGAGATTCCGTGGCGGGCGATGGCCGGAATGCGCGACGTGCTGATCCACGGGTACCGTCACGTGAATCCGGACGCGGTGTGGAGCGCGGCTACCGAGTCGGTGCCCGCGCTCATCCAGAACGTCGAGCCGCTGGTTCCTCCTTTCGACGAATGACTTACCCACGATCGTTGACCGAAGTGATGGAACATGGACTCGAAGGCCAGCACATCGCCGGGCGCGGGCGGCTGGCGGACTACTCGAACCTGGTGAAGCTGCCGCACACCATCTTCGCGATGCCGTTCGCGCTGGTGGGGGCGACGCTGGCCAGCTACGGGTACCCGATCACCATGCGCGACGTGGCGCTGATCCTCGCGGCGTTTACCGCGGCGCGGTTCGCGGCGATGGGGTTCAACCGCATCGTGGACCGCCGCATCGACGCCAGGAACCCGCGCACGCGGATGCGCGAGATCCCCGCCGGCAAGCTGTCGGTGCGGCAGGCGGCGCTCTCGGTGACGGTCGCGAGCGTGATGTTCATCCTCTGCGCGGCGCTGCTCAACCCGCTCTGCCTGGAGTTGGCGCCGCTCGCGCTGGCGTGGGTGTTCTTCTACTCCTACACCAAGCGCTTCACCCGCTGGGCACACCTGGTGCTGGGGCTCGCGCTGGGGATCGCCCCGGTAGGCGCGTACCTGGCGGTGTCCGGCGAGTGGAGCCACCCGGCGGGCGCGCTGGTGGCGCTGGCGGGGGCGGTCCTCTGCTGGGTGGCGGGCTTCGACATCCTCTACTCGCTGCAGGACATCGAGTTCGACCGCGGCGAGGGGCTGCACTCCGTCCCGGCGGCGCTGGGGGCGCGCGGCGCGCTGGCGGTGTCGCGGGTGCTGCACGTGCTCTCGGTCGCGCTCTTCGCGTCGGTCGGGCTGATGGTGCCGGCGCTGGGGACGCTCTACTTCTTCGGGGTGGCGATGATCGCGGTGATGCTCGTGTACGAGCAGAGCCTGGTGCGCTCAGACGACTTCTCGCGGATCGACGCGGCGTTCTTCAACGTGAACGGGGCGATCTCGGTGGTGTTCTTCCTGGTGGTGCTGACGGAGAGGATCCTCCGTTGACCGCGCGGCAGGGCGCGCCCGTCACCTTCGGCGTCACCGGGGCGAGCGGCGCGCCGTACGCGGTGCGGCTGCTCCGCGCCTTCAACGAGACCGCCACGCCGGTGCGGCTGATCGTCTCCACCTACGGCTGGCGGCTGCTCGCCGAGGAGACGGGCATCGACGGCCTGGAGGCGCTCCAGGCCGCCACCGGCGACTGGAGCCGGGTGGAGCTGTACGACTCGCTCGACCGCGGCGCCACGCCCGCGTCCGGGTCGGCGCCGTCGGGGGGGATGGTGATCTGCCCGTGCTCGATGGGCACGCTCGCCTCCATCGCCGCCGGCACCTCGCGCAACCTGGTGGAGCGCGCCGCCGACGTGGCGCTCAAGGAGCGCCGCCCGCTGATCCTGGTGCCGCGCGAGACGCCGCTCTCGCTGGTGCACCTGGAGAACATGGTGCGCCTCACCCGCGCCGGCGCCGTGGTGATGCCCGCCGCGCCCGGCTTCTACCATCACCCGCAGTCCATCGACGACCTGGTGGACTTCATCGCCGCGCGCGTGCTGGACCACCTGGGGATCGAGCATTCTGTCGGCCGAAGGTGGAACAGCGGGGAACGGCAGGGGACAGGGGACGGGGGAGAGGGGACAGCGGGCAACGCAGGCGACTGACGCGCCGTCCCTGCTCCCCGACGTGGTCTACCGAATCGATCCGATCATCGCCATCGCGCCGGACCCGCTTGCTGTCTCCAATCCCCTGTCCCCTATGAAGCTCGGCATCATCTCCGACACCCACGGTCTCCTGCGCGCCGAGGTGTTCGAGGTCTTCGCGGGCGTCGAGCACATCCTCCACGCCGGCGACTTCGGCGACGTCGCGATCCTCGACGAGCTGTCCGCCATCGCGCCGGTGACGGGCGTGTGGGGGAACGTGGACGGCTGGGAGGTCCGCGGCCGCGTCCCCGAGGTGTCGGAGGTGGAGTTGGCCGGCGCCCGCGTGGTCGTGCTCCACGGCATGCAGCTCGGCTCACCGACGCCGGAGAAGGCCGCCGCCGCCTATCCCGACGCCACGCTGGTGGTCTTCGGCCACTCCCATCGTCCGGTGATCCGGCAGGTGGGCTCCGTCCTTGCCGTGAACCCCGGCAGCGCCGGCCGCCCGCGCTTCCGCGACCCCGTCACCGTCGCCCTCGCCGACATCGTCGACGACAAGGTGACGGCGCGGCTGGTGGAGCTCGACCCCGCGCGAAAGTGAGTCCGCGGAGGCGGACTTCGTGCCGTTCCAGCGGCGGGTTTCCAACCCGTCGGGGCGTGGGCGGTCCCGGGAACACTGTAGGCGAGCGGAGGATGCCGTGAGCAGATTCGAACCTCGGGCCGGCACGCGTGTGAAGGACGTTCGGGTCACTGAGGACGTCTTGAGCGTGGACATGGTCGACGGACGTACGATCATCGTGCCGCTGGCGTGGTATCCGCGCCTGCTTCACGCCACGCCGGAGCAGCGGGCGAACTGGCAGGTCGCCGGCGCGGGGTTCGGCATCCACTGGCCGGACGTCGTCGAGGACCTGAGCACGGACGGGCTGCTGCGCGGGCTCCGCGCCCCTCGCGGCTCGTTCACTGCCGCATAGCATCCGCCGGAGACTTGCAGCACCGTGGCCGGAGCGACACACTGTCGCCCCGGCCTCTTTCACCTCCAGGGAGAATCGATGAAGCGGACCCTTCCGTTCGCCGCCGCATGCGCGTGCGTGCTCGCCGGCGTCCCGGCGCGGGCGCAGCAGGCGCCGGCGTGGACCAGCCCCGACCCCGTCCTGCAGCGCATCTGGGACGAGGGGATGAACCGTTCGCAGCTCCAGCCGCTGGCGCAGGCGCTGATGGACTCCATCGGCCCGCGGCTCACCGGGTCGCCGAACATCCAGAACGCCTACGCCTGGGCCATCCAGAAGTACGCGAGCTGGGGGATCCCGGCGCGCACCGAGCAGTACGGCACCTGGCGCGGATGGCTGCGCGGCTACACCCACGTGGACCTGGTGAGCCCGCGCGTCCGCACCCTGGAAGGCACCATGCTCGCCTGGAGCCCGGGGACGAACGGCCCCGTCACCGGCCCCGTCGCCATCCTCCCCGACCTGGCGGATTCCGTGGCGTTCAAAGCGTGGCTGCCGAGCGTCCGCGGCAAGTTCGTCCTCGTCTCCTTCCCGCAGCCCACCTGCCGGCCGGACGACAACTGGGCGAAATACGCAACCGCTGAGTCGTTCGAGCGGATGAAGGCGGCGCGCACGGCCGGCGTGCAGGCCTGGAACGCGCGCGTGCAGAGGACGGGGCGCGACGCCCGCTCGCTGCCGCCGGCACTCGAGGTCGCGGGGGCGCTGGGGATCGTGACCAACCTGTGGTCCGCCGGCTGGGGCGTGGACAAGGTCTTCAACGCGCGCACCCAGCACGTGCCCACGATCGACCTGAGCTGCGAGGACTACGGCCTGGTCTACCGCCTCGCCGATAACAACCAGGGCCCCCAGCTGCGCCTCGACGCGCAGGCGCAGTTCCCCGGCGACCTGCCGGCGGCCAACGTGCTGGCGGAGCTGCGCGGCCGCCGCCTCCCCGACGAGTACGTGATGCTCTCCGCGCACTACGACTCGTGGGACGCCGGCTCCGGTGCGACCGACAACGGCACCGGCACCATCGTGATGATGGAGGCCATGCGCATCCTCAAGGCCGTCTACCCGAACCCGCGCCGCACCATCCTGGCGGGGCACTGGACGGGGGAGGAGCAGGGGCTGAACGGCTCGCGCGCCTTCGCGGCCGACAACCCGCGCATCGTGGCGAACCTGCAGGCGCTCTTCAATCAGGACAACGGCACCGGGCGTATCGCCAACTTCTCCTACCAGGGTCTGACGGGCGTGGGCCCCTACTTCACCCGCTGGTTCGCCGCGCTGCCCAGGCTCCTCACCGACAGCCTGACCATCGCCGACCCGGGGCTCCCCTCGTCCGGCGGGACGGACAACGCGTCGTTCGTGTGCGCGGGGGCGCCGGCGTTCGGGCTGGGGTCGCTGGGGTGGGACTACGGGACGTACACCTGGCACACCAACCGCGACACCTACGACAAGCTGGTGTTCGACGAGGTGCGCCGGAACGCGGTGATGACGGCGATGCTGGTCTACCTCGCCTCGGAGGAGCCGCAGCGCCTCCCCCGCGACCGGCGCACCGAGTTCCCGGTGGACCAGCGCACCGGCCAGCCCGGCTCCTGGCCCGTCTGCCAGCAGGCCGCGCGCAACACCGGCCAGAGCACACGCTGACGATCTAAACGGAAAGGGCCTCTCACGCAGAGGAACCAGAGGGACCAGAGGAAACAGCGCCGTTTCCTCCGGTCCCTCTGGTTCCTCTGCGTGAAACCCTTCCGTTGATCTGCTAGTGCGCCGAATCGCCCCGCGTGCTGTCCCGCCGGGTGGTGTCGCGCGCTTGGAAGACGCGGATGAGCGAGTCGACGTTGGGCTGCGCGGGCCCCTGCGCGCTGTCGGCGGCGAGCGCGCGGCCCACGGCGCGCAGCGTGATCAGCGCCACCTCGGGCGGCGCGCCGAAGCGCACGGGCACGAAGCTGTAGCCCAGGCCGCAGGTCGCGAACACCGTCGCGCCCCGGATGCGCCAGATGCGCGTCTTCCCCGGGTCCGGCGTCCCCGTGAGCACCTGGGTGTTGAACCACGCCAGCCGCGGCGTCCCCGGCACCTCCACCTGCCCGCAGAAGGTGTGGCCGGCGAGCATGATCGGGTAGCGGTCCGGCGGGAGCGTCACCGCCGTCACCGGCATGTGCGCGAGCACCAGCATGGTGTTCGGCCCGCCGGGGATGGCGCCGTAGACGTCGGCCCGCTTCCAGTCTGCCCGCCGCGCCAGGTACGGCTCCAGCCCCGCCACGTACGCCGTGCTCCCGCCGTGCGTGAACTCCGCCCGCGAGTCGCGCAGCACCGTCACCCCGCTGCGCTGCAGCGCCTCGACCGTCTTGATGCGCAGGCTGTCGGGGTTTCCCTGCGTATCCTCCGTCTCGTCCTCGGTGCCGAGGACGGCCATCACCGGGCGGCCCTTGAGCGGGGCCAGCACACGGTCGAGGGCCGCGTAGTCGTCGCCGCGCGCCACGTAGTCGCCCAGCAGCACGTACAGGTCGGCGCGGGTGGCGGCGGCGCGCTGCGTGGCGGCCAGGGCGACCCTCTCGTTGTCCTCCCAGAGCCCGAGCTGGAAGTCGGAGAGCGCGGCGATCTTCATCCCGCTCCACCCCGGGGGAAGGTCGGGCACCTCGATCTCCACCGGCGTCACCACCACGTTCTGCGGCGCCGACACGCCGTAGACGTCGGCCGGGTTGGCGAGCTTGACGGTGTCGTCGGGGAGGCTGGTGTCGGCCGTATCGTTGCCGCGGCGGCACCCCTGCGCGGCGAGCGCCGCCAGCGCCATCACGAGCAGGGAGCGCGGTGTGCTCCGCATCTATCGGTCTTCGGTCCGGGTCAGAACGAAACGCGCCCGCGCGCCGGCGGGCCGCAGGCGCAGCGAGCAACAGCAGTGCCACGCGCGTAATCCCCGGAAACAACCTATCACGCGGAGGGAGCAGAGGGACCACAGGAACGACTCGCCTGTCCCCTCGGGCCCCCCGTGTGAGACTTTCTGATCGACCCGTCAGGCGGAGAGCGGCAGCGCCTCCACCCGCGACGGGGGCGCGGTGCGCTCCAGCTCGGCCGGGTTCGCGCGGAACCAGCGGGCGATCAGCAGGATCTCGTCCACCTGGTGGCGGCTCACCAGCGCGCCGCCCGGCTCGGGGCGCCCGAAGTGCTCCTCGCAGAGCCGCCCCAGCCGGCGCCGCTCGGCCGCGCTGGCGGGGCGGGGGACCACGCAGCGCACCGTGCCGCGGCGAACCAGGTAGACCCGGTCGTCGCCCTCCGCACCGGGGACGTGGTAGAGGAAGGTGAGCCCGTCCAGCGCCTCCCGCAGCTCGGAGAACTCCTCGCGCAGGTTCTCCAGGCGGTGCAGCCGGTTCCGCAGCGACCCCGCCAGCTCGTACTCCATCCGCTCCGCCGCGGCCTGCATGCGCTCCTGCAGCCGGCGCAGCGGCTCGTCGGCGTGCCCGTCGAGGAAGGCGCGCGCCATCGCCACGCGCGCGCGGTACTGCTCCTGGGTGCATCCCCCCGCGCACGGGCCCAGGCAGAGGCGCAGCTCCATCCGGTGGCAGCGCGGCGTGTGCTCGAAGCTGAAGAAGTCCGGCTGGTCGGCGAAGCGCATGGGCGTCCCCTGCGGGCAGTCGCGCAGCCCCAGCGCGTCGTTCAGCTCCCGCACCGCCTCGGACACGCGCTTCCCGCCGCGGAAGGGGCCGTAGTACCCCGCCGCGTCGTCGCTCACCGCGTGCACCACGTAGAGCCGCGGCGCCGCGCCGGGGGCGAGCTTCAGGAACGACCAGCGGCCGTCGCGCTTGTGCTGCACGTTCAGCCGCGGGCGGAAGCGCTTGATCAGCTCCAGCTCGCGCAGCAGCGCCGCGAACTCGCTCGGCTCGTACGCCCAGTCCAGCGCGTTCGCCTGCCTCAGGATGCGCAGCGGCTTCTCCCCCTCCTTCGCCCGGAAGTAGGAGAGGAGCCGCGAGCGCAGCGACTTCGACTTCCCCACGTACACGACCTCGCCCCGGCTCCCCAGCATGCGGTAGATGCCGGGGCGGTTGCGCGCGTCGCCCACGGCGTCGCGAAGGGGGTGAGGCTGGGTTCTGCGTGCCACGGGGAGGCGGAAGCGCTGCGGCGGAACAAAAACCGAACAACGCAAGGTAGCGTTCCCCACGCTGCCCCGAAAGGGTCTGCCGTATCTCGGAATATAACGACGACCGTTTTCAGCAGTTAGTGGCGTATTCGATGGCACAGTCAGGTTGATGAACACTCCATGAACCCGGGAAAGGAGAGAAGGCGCACGCATAATTGCCGTTTTACCACGGTGAACGCCCCTCCGTGCCCATCGCTAGATGCAGAGGATGTGCAGAAGCGGTACGTCGCAATAGGACCGAAATCAGGCGGCCCATGCGTCGCGGAAGCGTGCCGAGTCGGCTACACTTCACCCGAAAGGTGGTCGTCCGCACTTCTTCCCACTGGAGGTCCCGATGAAGCTGCTCCGCCTCGTCCTCGCTACCGCGGCGCTCGCCGCCAGCGTCGCCGCCTGCGACGGCACCCGCCTCACGGCGCCCGAGGGTGCGAACCCGCCCGCCGCGCACCCCGCGTCTCCCGCGCCCCCCAACGCCGACCAGGTGATGGGCTCGGGTGCGTGAGGGAGACGAACGAAGAGCCGGGCGCGGATTCGATCCGCGCCCGGCTCGTCTCACCTGGGGTCCGCCGCCGCCGTTCGACGGCGAGGTGGAACCTTCCCGCCTAGCCGTCCAGCGAGTGCACGAAGTCCATCGCCAGGACGTCCGCAGTCTCGCGCCACGCCTCGCGGCCGGCGCTCGCGGCGCGCTCTGCGTGCTGGTGGCGGCGGGCGGCCTCGACCAGCGCCTCGGCGGTGAGGCGCGTCTTGGCGTCCCCGCGCCGCGTCGCCCCGTCGAGCGCGCGCTGGGCGGCGTCTTC
>DASYJZ010000860.1:0-6638 GCA_035995965.1 Longimicrobium sp.
CAGAGAAAACACGTCTTTCCTCTGCGGCTCCGCGGCTCTGCGTGAGATGCTGTTGCCCCACTTGAGGCCGCAACTGCCGCGGCCGCCGCCATTTGATTATCTCCGACGCTGCGGCACCCCTCCCCAGTCCCTCCGCAGGAGATCCCCCCGATGGCACGCAGGTCCACCTCCAGGAACTGGCTCTTCATTGCCGTAGCCTCGGCGCTGTGCGCCGTGGGGCTGCTGACGCTGATGATGATCGGCGCGCTCAATACCGGCCCGGCGGGGCTGATCGTGGGGATGCTGCTGGCGGCGCTGCCGGTGCCCTTCTACCTGGCGCTGGCGCTCTCGGTGGACCGCTACGAGACGGAGCCGATGTGGATGCTGGGGCTGGCGTTCCTCTGGGGCGCCAGCGGGGCGGTGTTCATCGCCTTCATCCTCAACTCCATCAACAGTGCCCTCTTCGGCGCCATCGGCGGGCAGGGCGCCGCGGCCTTCGGCGGGAGCGTGATCTCGGCGCCGATCGTGGAGGAGACGGCGAAGGCGCTCGCGCTGCTGGCCTTCTTCATCTGGAAGAAGGACGAGTTCGACGGCGTGCTGGACGGGGTGGTGTATGCCGGGATGGTGGGGCTGGGCTTCGCGATGACGGAGAACGTGTCCTACTACGGCCAGGCGCTCGCGAGCGGCTCGCTGGTGGGGACGATGGTGATCCGCGGCGTGCTCGCGCCCTTCTCGCACCCGCTGTTCACCGCGATGACCGGCGTGGGGTTGGGGATCGCGCGCGAGACCACCAAGCGCGGGCTCAAGCTCCTGGCGCCGATCGCCGGCCTGT
Organism: Longimicrobium sp.; assembly: GCA_035995965.1. Lineage (GTDB taxonomy): Bacteria > Gemmatimonadota > Gemmatimonadetes > Longimicrobiales > Longimicrobiaceae > Longimicrobium. Next base: position 812 of record DASYJZ010000860.1, read on the forward strand.
GCATGGCGATGTTCCTGCACGGCACCTGGAACCTGTCCGCCAGCTTCGGCGGCGCATTCCTGGGGGTGTACGTGGTGGTGATGGTGCCGACCTTTCTCGCGCTGGTGGGGATCGTGCTCTACGCCCAGGCCCGCGAGCGGCGGATCATCCGGGCCAACCTGCTGCCGTACGTGCAGACGGGGCACCTCTCGCCCGCCGAGCTGCAGACGCTGTGCGTTTTCGGCGGGCGGATGAAGACGCTCTACGCCGCCGCCAGCAGGGGCGGGATGAAGGAGTACCGCCGCGAGATGTGCTTCCAGCAGGCGGCCAGCGAGCTCGCCTTCCACCGCTGGCGCACGGAGCGCGGCATCACCCGCGGCACCGGCGAGTACGTGGCGGTCGAGGCGGAGTACCTGCAGCTGATCGCGGCCTCGCGGGCGGCAGTCTACGGAGGGTTTGCCGCGGGGGCGTAGTCACCTGACGGCCGTTTCACGCAGAGACGCAGAGGAACCGAGAGAACTTCAACCGCGTTCTCTCGGTTCCTCTGCGTCTCTGTGACGGCCTTTAGCTGTTTTCCACCTCGCGGCCGATCCGGGCGACGGAGCGGGCGAGCAGCTCGAAGTCTTCCCGGCGGCTGCGGTGGTTCACGTTGGCGACGCGGATGGCGTAGCGGCCACGCACCAGCGTCCCCGACGGCACCGCGATCCCCGCCTCCTGCACGCGCAGCAGGATCTCCTGGTTGATCGCGTCCAGCCGCTCCTCCGGCACGCCCGCCGCGGCGTAGCGGAAGGAGACCACGTTCAGCGCGACCGGCGCCAGCAGCTCCAGCGACGGGTCGGCTTCGACCAGCCCAGCGAGGTGGCGGGCTTGGGCGACGTTCTGCTCGATCAGGCGGGCGATGGCGTCCACGCCGTGCGCCTTCAGCGACATCCACACCTTCAGTGCCTTGAAGCCGCGGGTCAGGTCCACGCCCAGGTCGGCGAAGGGAATGCCGCCGGCGATCACCCCGCGCGTGGTCTCGGCCAGGTAGCTGGCGGTGATGGAGAAGGCGGCGCGGTGCTGCTCCGCGTCGCGCACCAGCACGCAGGCGCACTCGAACGGCAGGTACATCCACTTGTGCAGGTCGAAGCCGAGCGAGTCCGCCTCCTCCATCCCCGCCACCAGCGGCGCCAGCTCGTCCGAGAGGCGGGCGAGCGCGCCGAACGCCCCGTCCACGTGGAACCACAGCCCTTCCTCGCGGCAGAGCGCGGCGAGGGCGCGCAGGTCGTCGGTGGCCCCGGTGTTCACCGTGCCCGCCGTGCCGATCGCGCAGAAGGGGTGATGGCCCGCCGCCCGGTCCGCCCGGATCGCGGCGCGCATCGCCTCCACGTCCACCCGGTCGTCGCCGTCGACGCGGATGGGGCGGAACGACGCGTGGCCGAGGCCGAGCAGCTCGGCGCACCGCTTCACCCACCCGTGCGTCTCCCCCGACCCGTACAGCAGCATCCGCGGACGGCCGCCCTGCAGCCCCTCGGCGCGCACGTCGAAGCCGGCCTTCGCGTGGCGCGCGACGGCGACGCCGAGCACGTTCGCCATCGTGCCGCCGGTCACCAGCAGGCCGCTCGCGCCCGCGGGGAAGCCCATCATCTCCGCCAGCCAGGCGATCACCTGCTTCTCGACCAACGCGGGCGCCTGGTCGAAACCGGCCAGGTGCGGGTTGAGCGCGGCGGCGAGCATCTCCGCCATCATCCCCAGCGGCGTGCCGTTCCCCTGCACCCATCCCCAGAAGCGCGGGTGCAGGTTGCCGTTGGGGTAGGGCCGCACGCGCTCGGCGAAGTCGCGGTACGCCGCCTCCGCGCCGGCGCCCTCCCGCGGCAGCGGCCCGGCGAAGGAGCCGCGGACGTCGTCCGGCATCTGCCGCCACGCGGGCTGTTCGTGCAGCGACGACAGGTGGGCGATGGTGTCGTCGACCATGCGGTGCGCGAGCGCGCGGAACTCGTCCCAGTCGGGGGGATCGAGGGTCAGCTCCTGGTTCGTCATGGGCGAAAGGCTATCGCATCGCGCTTGAAGCGGCCACCCGTTTGTTGCGAATCCAGCAAATGCCCTTTCACGCAGAGACACGGAGGAACCGAGAGAACTTCAACTGCGTCCTCTCCGTTCCTCCGCGTCTCTGTGTGAAACGGCCGTTATCCGGCTCGCCGCGTGCGCCGCCGCAGGAAGTCGCGCATGATGTACTGCCCGAGCGTCATGGTGCTGGTGAAGTACGCCTTCCCCCGCGCGATCGCCGACACCTGGTTCACGAACGCGACCAGTTGCGGGTCGCGCGCCAGCATGAAGGTGTTGATCAGGATCCCGCTCTTGCGGCACGCACCCACCTCGCGGAAGGTCTCGTCCAGGACCATCCGGTCGAGCCCCATCGAGTTCTTGTAGATCCGCCCGTCGGGCATGGTCATGGCGGAGGGCTTGCCGTCGGTGATCATCACCACCTGCCGCATGTCCTTGTTCTGCGCCAGCAGCAGCCGGCGCGCCAGCTTGAGGCCTGCCGCCGTGTTGGTGTGGAAGGGCCCCACCTGCGCGTGCGCGAGCTGCGACATGGGGATTTCGCTGGCGTCGTCGCCGAAGAGCACCACCTTCAGCGTGTCGCCGGGGAACTGCGTGCGGATCAGGTGCGTGAGCGCGAGCGCCACCTTCTTGGCGGGGGTGAAGCGGTCCTCGCCGTAGAGGATCATGCTGTGGCTGGTGTCGAGCAACAGCACGGTGGCGCAGCTCGAGCGGTACTCGGCCTGGTGCACGTGCAGGTCGCCGTAGTCCAGCGGGATGGTCCCGTCTTCGGGGAGCCCCTCGCGCGCCAGGGCGCTCTTGAGGGTGGCGGGGATGTCGAGGTTCATCACGTCGCCGAACTCGTAGGGGCGGCTGGCGGCCTCGACCTCCACCCCGGTGGCCAGGTGCGGCGTGTCGTGCGAGCCGAAGCTGCTCTTCCCCATGGCCGAGAGCAGGTGCCGCAGCGTGCGCCACCCCAGGAAGTCGATCCCCTTGCCGGTGAGGCTGAACTCCACCTGCCGCGACGCCTCGCGCGCGTCGTCGATCTTCCCCTCGCCCGGCTCCATCTCCTCGTAGCCGCCCGGCATCTGCGGCGGCTCGGTGACGTTGAGGTAGCCCTCCTCCACCATCCGCTCGATCAGCCGGTCCAGCAGCTCGGCGATCTGCTGCCGCACCTCGTCGTTGCCCTCGCCGTCGCCGCGCATCTCGGCGATCATCTCGGGGGTGAGCATCCCGCTTTCCAGCAGCGCGCGGAGCAGCGCCTCCTTCAGCGAGTCGAGCGACTTGTCGTCTTCGTCGCCGCTGTCGCCCCAGTACGGGTGCCAGTGCGGCCCCCCCGCGAAGCCGCTCTGCAGCAGGAAGTCGCCGAGCTGGTCGAGGAGCGCCTGCAGGTTCAGCGCGTCGGCCAGGTTGCCGGTGTACTTGCCGTACCGGGTGAAGCGCATGGGCTCGCCGCCTTCCGCCGGGTGCGTGGGGGTTGGACGCCGCCCGGTGGCGAAGGGCGGTCCGCTGCTCGTAAGATAAGCCCGTACCCAGCCGTGTTGAAGTGAGGCCCCGCTGACGGAAGACGAAGCGCTGACCGGGACTCCGGCGCGCCGCCCCGACGAAGTCACCCCCGCGCCGGCGGCGGAGTCGCTGCCTGTCGCGCTCGTCGTGGAGGCGGCGTCCGCACTGCTGTCGTACCTGTTCGTGATCGCCAGCCTGCTGGGGATGCACCGCGCCTCTCGGGGTGCTCCTGGCCGGTGCGGTATCGAAGTGGCTCGGCGCCCCCGCCGCCCTCCAGGCCCGCGCCGTGGTGCTGGCCGCGACGCTGCTCCTCGCCGCCTGGCGCGTCCCCAAGCTTGCGAGCGCGCCGTGAGCGGTGATGGCCTCACGGGGGGGACGTGGGACTATGCGAGTATACTTGCGGCCTTGGGGCTACAACGGCACACAGTCCACCTTCGCGCCGCCTTCGCGGACCTCAACGGCGCAGACATCCTTGATGGTGTTGCCGTCCCCACCGGTCGGGGACGAGCGTGGGACCGGCTCGAGATCGGGATCCCTGATTCGCGAGTACGGGTATGCAGCAACCCTGTAGCTCCGGCGCGGCTGGCTTGACCTTCGGGTGTCCGCGCTGTAGCTTCCATAGAGTCGTCCACACCTGGAGTTGTGATGAAGCCTACGGAGTCGGTGCCTTCGGCAGCCCCTGTTGCTGGTAGCCGTCGCAGCCCGCCGGCCGCGCGATGCGGCGAGGTGACGGAGGAAAGGCAGACGGAAGAACAGGCGTTCTTCGCGGCTCAAGAGGTAGCGTTCGCCGCCCTCCGCACCTACCACGCCAGCCGACCTCGGCGGAAGCGATAAACCCGCACCGGTCCGTCGGAAGGCTGGGATCGAGTGATCCCAGCCTTTTTTCATGATGCCGCCAAGCCCATGAGACCCGGCAGCTCATTCTTCGGACTCGCGATCAGGCCCGCCGGCCACATCTTCTTCATCCCGGCAGAGGAGCGGCCCGGCGACGATCCGAAGAACCGTCCACACTTCCTCCTCAACCGGTGTGATCCTGCCGCCGACGCACATGTGCTCGGCACCCTCGCGCACATGAGCACCAAACCGACAGAAATGGTTGAGTACGGCTGCGCTGGCCATGAGATCGCCGGTACCCCTCACGTGAGGAAAATGGGGTGGGATAGGAACTTCGTGATCACAACCCGCCTCCTACCCCTGTTAGCCCAGGATCTGAAGGAATCCCGCTACTCGGCGGTCGACGAGGTTCGCAACGTGCGACGGAGCGTGATGCAGGCGCTTTCTATCGGAGGTGGGATAGAGCCTCGGGGCAACGGGAGCGTGCGGGGGCGAATCGTTCGTGTGCTTGAGGATAGCGCCGATTTCGACTTTGGCTTCGTGCTCACTGAGCATCAGTACAGCGCGCAGCGCCGGTACCAGATCGTGGTTCCCATTATCGACAGAGTCGTTGCAGGGTGAAGACGGTGTCGAAGAGATCGAGCTCACCCGGTGGGATGTGGTTCCCGACGGGCAAACCTGGTTTGATGACCTTCCGCTTGCCGAGCCGATGATCGAGACCGCGGGGCTGCTATCGTTGACTGAGGAATGGAGAAAGAGCCGCGATCCGCGCACCTGGCTTCCGAAGCAGATCGACGTCACGGCCGGCATGATCGACCCGACGACACTCGCCGCTGTCGAGGCGAAGATCATCGAGCGTTTGCTTCCATAATGCGGGGTAAGCTGCAGGGATTTCTGCGCGGAAACCTCAGCCGGGAGGAACGATGGGGAAGACGAAGACGCTGTTCGACCGCGGGGCGCGCGAGGAGCTGCAGCGGCGGATGGAGAGCATCCAGCCCGAGCGCCGGCCGCTGTGGGGGAAGATGAGCCTCGGCCAGATGCTCGCGCACGTGAACGCTTCGCTGGAGATGGCGACCGGCGATCTGCCGACGAAGCCGAAGAACACGCCGATGGCGAATCCGTTCCTCCGCTGGCTGGTGATCTACGTGATGCCGTGGCCGAAGGGCACGCCGACGGCGCCCGAGCTGCTCGCCAACCCGCCGGGCGAATGGTCCGCCGAGCTCGCGCGGTACCGCGACCTGCTGGAGCGCGCCGGCACCCGCTCGCCCGACGGCGACTGGCCGCGCCACCCCGCGTTCGGACAGATGAAGGGGAAGCACTGGGGCGTCCTCGGCTACAAGCACCTGAACCACCACCTGCGCCAATTTGGCGCATAACGACGGGGGCGATGGTGCGAGAGTGCGGGGATCCAAAGGTGCTGTGGGTGCTCCCGTGATCTGCCGTTGGTGTCCGCGAAGGCGGACTGCGTGCCGTTGTAGCCGCGAGTTTA
>DASYJZ010000861.1:0-9870 GCA_035995965.1 Longimicrobium sp.
CGTCCGTCGTGCGCAGGCGCCACCCCGCGCGGCCGGTGGCCGGCTCCGCGCGCGTCACCCGCGTCCCCAGCCGAAGGTGCGGCGTCACGCCGAAGCGGTCCGCGTACGCGGCCAGGTACGCCTGCACTTGCTCCCCGCTCGGCCAGTCCGGATAGGACGCCGGCATGGGGAAGTCGGAGAAGGCGTAGGTGTCGCGCGGGTTTTGCGTCGCCAGCCCGGGGTAGCGCCGCGAGCGCGCCCACACGCCGCCGAGCTCGTCCTCCTTCTCGAACACGGTGACCTCGAGGCCCTCCTCCAGGAAGGTCTTCGCCGTCACCAGCCCGCTCAGTCCGGCTCCCACGATCCCGATGCGCACAGGTCCTCCAGGGTGATCGTCTCCCACCTCATATCATGGAACGCGAAGGCGGCGGCCGCGGTTCCCGAAGCGTGACGAGCGGTCGATTCGGCGGGATGAACGGCGGGAGACGCCTCTTCCGCCGTGGACCGCGAGGTCTTCCGCGGTCGGCGAGGACGATGGCGCCGGCGGGTACTGGCGAGGCAGGAGGTGACGGGAAACGAAAGAGAGATACCCTACAGTAATCGGCCGGAGCGCCTCGGCCAATCCCCCGCTCTCGCGCCACACGCCCGCGCGAAGGGGGCGCTGATCAGATGTTTGGCACGATCCTTTCACTTCCGACGGGTTCCTGGAGAGCCTGTAACCTGTTGTGGGAGATGGATCTATGCGCAAGCTTGGTCTGCTGGCGGCGGCGTTCGGGACGGCGCTCTCGCTCGGCGCGGCGGCTCCGGCCCACGCCGCGGACGGGCCGGCGCGCGTGCGGGGGGCGAGCTTCTACCTGTCGGTGGACCTATCCGAGCGCATGCTGTACGTGATGAAGAACGGGGAGCAGGTGGAGAGCTATCCGGTGGCCATCGGGCAGCGGCGGCACCCGACGCCGACAGGTCAGTACCGCATCCGGCACCTGGTGTGGAACCCGCGCTGGGTGCCGCCCGATGCGCGCTGGGCCCGTGGGCGGCAGGCGCGCGGGCCCGGCGACCCGCGCAACCCCATGGGCCGGGTGAAGCTCTTCTTCAAGGACCCCGACCTGTACATCCACGGCACGCACGAGGTCGATTCGCTCGGCTCGGCCGAGTCGCACGGGTGCCTGCGGATGCGCAACTCCGACGTGGTCGCGCTCGGCCGCACGGTGATGCAGAACGGCGGCGCGGCGCGCGACCCGGGCTGGTTCCGCCGCGTCCTCAACCGCGTAAGCAGCACGCGCGAGGTGGGCCTCTCCGACCCCGTGCTGGTGGAGATCCACGCCTGATGAACAAACCTGAATTCACCGACTCGAGAGCAAACCCTGCTGATGGAGTCCACGGAGATGATCGTGCGCTCGATGACGTGCGAGCCGCTGTAGCGCTCCGTTGGTGTCCGCGAAGGCGCGCGAAGGCGGACTGGGTGCCGTTGTAGCCGCGACTTCCGACGCATCGTCGCACAAGGATGCGGATCGACGCGCACCAGACGCCGAAGGGCGCCCTCCGTGACCGGAGAGCGCCCTTCCGTGCTCAGGCAGGCCTAGAGATCAGCCGAGCCGGGTCACGTTCTCGGCCGCCGGGCCCTTGGTCCCGTCGACGACGTCGAACTCCACGCTCTCGCCCTCGGCGAGCGAGCGGAAGCCCTGGCCCTGGATGGCCGAGTGGTGCACGAAGCAGTCCTTGGAGCCGTCGTCGGGGGTGATGAACCCGAAGCCCTTGGCGTCGTTGAACCACTTCACCTTGCCGGTGGTACGCATCGGTACTCCCTGTGTGATGATGAGAACTCGTCGGGGGTGCCGGTGTTCGTGTGCCGTACCGACCGACTGTGAAATGCCGCGTGCGTCAGGCAGCGCGGCGGGCAGCGTTGCGACGGTCCTTGGCGCGGCGGCGCACGGCCGCCTTCGACTTGGCCTTCCTCGCCTCGCTGGGCTTCTCGTAAAACCGCTTGCGGCGCATGTCCTTGTAGAGGCCCGAGCGGATCATCCGGCGGCGGAACTGCTTCAGCGCCCAGTCCAGGCGATCGTTCTCGCCAAGCTGAATCTCGACCACGCGTGTCTCCGAGGTGCGTCTATCCGGGGGGAGGAGCTCGGGATGGGGCGTTGGGGCCGTGTCCGGGAGATCCCCGAGGTCGTACGGAATGTCCGCGTGAGGCGCGGGAAACCGCAAAATAAAAAGTCGCCGCTCCTCCGTCAAGAGCGACGGCGCGGCGCTGCCCGCGCACGAACGGCGGCGGGGCCGCATCGAACGCCCATGCGGCCCCGCCGGAACCAGCCCTGCGCCCTCGTCAGGAGCGCTTGCCGCCGCTCTTCGAGCCCGACGAACCACCCTTCGCGCCGGACGAGCCGCCGCTCTTCGAGCCCGACGATCCGCCGCTCTTCGATCCGGACGATCCGCCGCTCTTCGATCCGCCGCTCTTCGAGCCCGACGATCCGCCACTCTTCGCGGCGCTGCTGCGCGCGCTCGTGCCGCCCGACTTCGAGGTCGAGGCTCGCGCGCTGCTCCCGGCCGACCGCGTGCTGGTGGTGGTGCCGCCGCCGCGCGACGACGCGCCGCTCTTCTTCCCCGTGGCCGCCCGGGCCGCCGCGGCGCCCACCGCCGCACCGGCCGCCGCGCCCGCCGCGGTGGCGATGGGGTTCTTGCGCCGCGACGTGCTGCGCTGCTCCTTGAGCCCGCGGCCCGCGCTGAAGCCCACCGTGGTGCGCTCGGGGATCTTGATCTCCGTGCCGGTGCGCGGGTTGCGCCCGCTGCGGGCGGCGCGGGTGCGGCGGGTGAACTTCCCGAACCCCGGGATGGACAGCGACCCCGCGGCGTGGACGGCCTCGGAGATGGCGCCCGACGCGGTGTCGAAGATCGCATCCACCACGCGCGCCGCCGCGGCCCTGGTGAGCTCGGCCTTCTCGGCCACCGCGTCGATAAACTCCGACTTGTTCATGTTCCGCTCTCCGGATCGGCGGTTTACGCGGCGCGGCCCGTCCGCGCCCCGGTCGCCACACGCAAACTCGGTTCCACGGGGTTCTGCAAGGCCCGATCAGGGATCGGCTCCGGTCGCGCCGCTACGGCCGGTTGAACCCCGAGCGGAACGAATCCACCACCTTCTTCGCGGCGTCGGCGGCCTGCCCGAACGTCTCCTTAGCGCTTTCCTTGTAAGACCTTGCGGCCTCCTGCACGTCGTCGCGGTAGGGGGTGTCGGGCTCGCCGCGGCGGCGGTATTCGCCCGCCATGATGCGGTCGTACTCGCCGCTCTCGAACCAGCTGCGCATCTCGGCCACGCGGATCACCGGGAAGGGGTGCGTCACCCAGAGGAGGTTCAGCACCTTGAACACCTGGTCCGTGAGGTCGCTGCTGTCGCGGTACTCCTCTGCCTGCTCCACGAAGGCGGCCAGGTTGTTCTCGGTGAAGGTGCCGCCGGCGAACTGCAGCATGGTGCGCAGCCCCGGCTCGGGCGCCTGCACCGCCAGCAGGCCGGCGCGGTCGCAGCTCAGCTCCGCCTTCCGGCTCCACTCCAGCAGCGCCAGCACCACCGGGAGCGCGGCCAGGCCCAGCAGCGAGAAGTTGCCGCGGGCCAGCGCCATCAGCAGCATCAGCATGGTGGTGTAGAGCTGGTGGCCGCTCATCACGTGCCCCAGCTCGTGCCCCAGCACGAAGCGCAGCTCCTCGTCCTCGAAGTCGCGCACCATCTCGCTGTGCACGATCACGAAGGGCTTGTCCATCCCCAGCGCGGCGGCGTTGTAGGTCGGGTTCTGGGTGACGTAGAGCGGGTACTCGGCCGGCGCGTCGAGGGTGCGCCCCACGTCGGCCCACAGCGCGTGGAGCCGCGGGTGCTGCGTCTCGGAGACGCGCACGGCGTTGGCCAGGAAGGCCAGGCGCACCTGGCGCTCGCCGAACATGCCGAAGAGCTTGCGCAGCACCTCGTCGAAGCCGGGCAGCCTGCGCAGCGCGTTGAGCGCGGCGCGGTCGGCCGGGTGCTCCCAGCTGCGCGAGTCGATGCCGGTGAGGATGCGGGTGGTGCGGGTCGGGTCGGGCATTCGGTTGCCGTGGGGGTCGGGGCGAGGGAGCGGGCCGCCGCGGCGGACGCGGGGGCGGCCTGGAGCATCCGTACGGGGGCGCGCGGGGGCCGGTTTCAGGAACTACGCCCCGCGGCGAGGGGTAACCCGGGGCGGAACAAGGTTTTCCGCCGCCCTACCGCGTGGGCCGGGGCCCGCTTAGATTGCCCCGCACACCCATCAGGACCCTGACCGGCGCCGCGCGCCGGCATCTCCCGCGGCACCCCCGTGATCCCCCTGCATCTTGGAGGCTGTCCCATGCGGCGTCAACGCACCCGAATGCTCCTGCTCCCGCTTCTCGCAGCCTTCGCGATCCCTGTCGCGGCGAACGCGCAGGAGTCCACGATGCGGGGCACCTTCGTCGTCGACCGCGCGCACAGCGACGACATCAACCGCGCCATCGAGACGGCGGTCGCGCGGATGAGCTTCGTGACGCGCCCCATCGCGCGGGGCCGGCTGCGGCGCACCAACACCGTCTACAACCGCGTGGTGGTCAACTACACGCCGGCGCAGGTCGCCACCACCTTCGACCAGCGCCGCCCCATCGAGAGCCCCGCGAACGGGCAGCCGGTGAAGTGGACCCGCGAGGACGGGGAGAAGTTCGACCTGAGCACCCAGTGGCAGGCCGGCCGGCTGGTGCAGACCTTCCGCGCCGAAGACGGGTCGCGCACCAACACCTACACCATCAGCCCCGACGGCCGGACGCTGACGATGCACGTGGTGCTGCGCTCCCCCCGGCTCTCGTCGCCGCTGGAGTACAACCTCGTCTTCAACCGCGCGTCCTAGCGTCCAGGCGGAGCGAATCGGATACGGAAGGGCGGCCGAGCACATCGGCCGCCCTTTCGCGTTCTCCAGCCCCGGCAACGGCGTCTCACGCAGAGCCGCGGAGACGTGGAGGGCAGCCACGGCATTTCTGCGGCTCCGGGCCGCTGCGTGATCCCCTGTCCCGATTCCGGATTCGAGATCACCTGGGCGGGTGCGGCGGCTCGCCGGCGGCGCCGATCGCGGCGGGGAGCAGCGACTCCACCACGCCGCCCGGGGTCTCCCAGGCGTCGAACACCTCGGCGCAGCGCAGGCCGTGCGGCTCGCCGGCCGCGCGCAGGCGGCGGTCGATCCAGCCCGGGTGGCCGAAGCCGATCCGTTCGTAGTAGAAGCGCGCAATGGCGTGGATGCGGTCCACGTGCGGCTCCACGTCCACCACCACCGCGGGGAGCTGCGAGTACGCGCCGCGGAAGGTGAAGACGGGCGCCGGCTCGCGGTGCGGCGGCACGGGCGCGACGACCTTGGCCAGGCGCGCCAGCGTGATCGCGTCGCGGAAGATCTTTCCCGACGCCTGGTGGTCCGGGTGGCGCATCCCGCGGCCCCACGCGTCGCCCCAGGTGAGCACGCCGTCGGGCTTCACCTCGGTGAGCAGCCGGGCCACGCGGCGCGTGCTCTCGGCCGTCGCCTCCACCTCGGTGTCGCGGAAGTCCAGGAAGCGCGTCTCGCAGCCCAGGATCTCGCCCGCCATGCGCCCGTGCTCCTCGCGGATGCGCGACACCTCCTCGATCGACACCGGCCCGAACGCCTCCGTCATCTCCCCGCGGGTGAGCCACACCACCACCACGCGGTCGCCCCGCGCCACCTGCGCGCAGATCGTCCCCGCGGCGCCCACCTCGTCGTCCGGGTGCGCCATCCCCACCAGCAGCGTCTGCCTCGCCATCGCTCCTCGCGCGTTCGATTCCGGCGACACGCTGCCGCCCGCCGCGACTGCGGGCAAGCGCCGCGCCGTGGCCCCCGCGGGGCGACGAGCGCGGCACGCCCGAGCCCGTTGTCCCGCGGCCATGCGCGCGGTAGCTTCGGCGGCTGCTAAAACTCTCGCACCTTGGGCGATGAAGCTGCACCTTATGGAAGCGCGCCAGAACCTTCCCGTCCCCATCCGCGAGGCCTGGGACTTCGTTGCCGACGCCCGCAAGCTGGCGCGGCTGCGCGAGGTCTTCGCGTACCGGCTCGGTGTGCTGGAGCAGACCTTCGGCGCCTGCAAGGCCTGAGGAGCCCGCGTGGATCCGCATCTCCCTCCCATCGACCCTCCCCCCGACGGACCCGGCCCGCCGCCGCGCACGCGGAAGGCGCCCGTCCCCGGGCACAGCGGCGACCCGGTGGAGCCGCACCGGGGGCTCACCTGGATCGCGGCGGTCTGCGGCGTCTTCACCCTGCTCATCATCGCCGGGGGGCTGGGGCCGCGCGCCTTCATCCTGGGCGGGCTGCTGGCGGTGTTCCCCGTCCCCATCTACGTGGCGCTCGCGCTCTGGCTGGACCGCTTCGAACCGGAGCCGCCGCGGACGCTGGCCCAGACGTTCGCGTGGGGCGCCACGGTCGCGGTGCTGATCGCCGTCTGCATCAACACCGCCGCGCAGGCGGTGGCGGCGGGGATCATCGGCGACCGGGCGGCGGACGTGTTCGGGGCGGTGGTGAGCGCGCCGGTGGTGGAGGAGCTCTCCAAGGGGGTCGCGCTGCTGATCCTCTACCGCGAGCTGAAGGACGAGTTCGACGACGTGATCGACGGGGTGGTCTACGCCGCGATGGTGGGCCTCGGCTTCGCGATGGTCGAGAACGTCCAGTACTACGGCGCGGCGGTGGGCGAGGGCGGCGGCAGCTCGATGGTGACCTTCGCGATCCGCGGGATGATGGCGCCCTTCGCGCACCCGCTGTTCACCGCCATGTTCGGGATCGGGCTGGGCTACACCCGCGAGCGGATGCGCGCGGCGCGGCGGTTCTGGGCGCCGCCCGTCGGGTTCGCGGCGGCGGTGGGGCTGCACGCGCTCTGGAACCTGGCGACGACCTCCGACGCCTGGTTCCTGGCCCTCTACTTCGCGGTGATGGTCCCCGCATTCGTGGGGATCCTGGTGATCGTGTACCTGTCGCTGGTGCGCGAGGGGCGGGTGATCCGCGAGCACCTGGCGCAGCTCGTGGAGACCGGCGTGATCGACGCCGACGAGCTGGAGTGCCTCTGCGTGGTCCGCCGTCGCCTGCGCGCCTCGTACGAGGCCTGGCGCGTGGGCGGCACGGTCCGCTGGCGGCAGCGCCGGGAGCTGCACCGGATGGCGAGCGAGCTGGCGTTCCACCGCTGGCGCGTGCGGCGCGGCCTGAGCAAGGGCGCCGAGGCGGACGCCTGCCGCGACGACGAGTACCTGCGCCGGCTGAAGGCGCTCTGCCGCCTCACCGCGGCGTAGCCTGGGGGCCGGCTTCAATGCGATGGAACCCACGATTCGCAGGAGGAATCCATGCCATCGAAGGAAGTACAGCCGAGCCGCTGCGTGCTGGACCTGCTGGAGGCGGTCTACCCCACCGTCCGCTGGGACGTGGTGTCGTTCCACCGCGGGCTCCCCGCCGCCGTCCGGAAGTTCACGAACGTCGCCATCACCCTTCCCGCGCCGCTGGGGACGCGCGGGCTGCGGGTCTACATCGCCGAGGAGCACTGGGACCCCTGCACGCCCAAAGGGCTGGGGCTCATCGTCCACGAATGCTACCACGTGCTCCAGTTCCAGGAGCGCCTGGGCGGCGTGGGGATGGGGCCGCTGCGGGGGTTCACGGTCCAGTACCTGTTCTGGGCGATGTTCGAAGGGGGCGGGAAGGAGAACCGCTTCGAGGTGCCGGCGTACGCGCAGGAGAAGACCTTCATCGCCGCCTGCCGTGCGCTTCCGCGTCCGCTGTGCGACTGCACCGCCGGAACCGTCGACCGCGCGATGCTGGTCGAGTTGCTGCAGCGCAACCCCTCGCTGGTGCGCCGTACCTCCAGGAACAGCTGAAAGCGGCGCACGCAGAGCCGCGGAGCCGCGGAGATGCCAGGCGGTTTCTCCGCGGCTCTGCGGCTCTGCGTGAGATGATCTGTGCTGGGATTCAGGACTCGGGAGTGCTCGCCGGGCGCGGCGTCTCGGCGGCGTCGTCGGACACCGCTTCGACCTCGTTGTCGGTGAGCCCGATGATGGAGCCGTCGGGGAACTGCACCATCAGCCCCTCGCGCCCGTCTTCGTTGTTGTCGGGGCCCCAGTGGCCGATGACCTCGCCGACCTTGCCCACATAAGGCTCGGACTGGTCGTAGTACGAGCGCACCACGCGCACCTTGTGCATCGCTCCTCCAGGGCAGGTTCACGGCGTCGCGGGCCGCACCGCGACGCATAAGCCGCGCCCGGTGCGGCGGCGGATGGACATGATGCCGCCCCCGGAGCGGGGCTCCGGGGGCGGCGTCAGTGGTTCGGTACGGTCCGGCCTCAGAGGTTCCGGTCGAGATCCCGGTCCAGGGTGCGGTTCAGGTCCTTGGCGCGCTGCGCCTCCAGCCGGCGCGCGTTGGCGTCCAGCATGGCGTCCTCGGCGCGGGAGGCGTCCTGCTCAGCGCGGCCCTCCATCTGGTCCAGGCGCCCCTCGCGCTCGATCTTGCGGTCGCCCAGGAGGTCGCCGAGGCCTTCCTTCACCTTCCCCGCGAGGTGTTCCAGCTTGCCCGTCAGGTCGTCAGCCATGTTCGTCTCCCGCTAAAGTTCAGGTACTCTCCCCACGTGGGTCCAATGGGCAAGAGCCGTGCCCTCCACGAAGGTGCTATCTTGGCCTGTCCCTTGCGTTTGCGGCGGCATTCAGGCGAACCGGCGCGGGTGGGTTACGGGAGATGGGGAACGAGCGCGGTGAGGGCCAGCCACGGCCGTGGGAGCGGCTGTCGACCCGCGAGGTCGCGGAATACGAGATGTTCCGCGTGCGCGAGGACCGCTCGCGCTCACCCCGGGACGGAGAGGTGCACGACTTCCAGGTGGCGGTGTCGCCCGGAGGGGTGGCGGTGCTGGCGCTGACGGACGACGGACGGCTGGTGATGGTGGAGCAGTTCCGCCACGGAACGCGCGACCTGAGCCTGGAGCTGCCGAGCGGCGTCGTCGATGATGGCGAGGCGCCGGAGGAGGCCGCGCGCCGTGAGCTGCGCGAGGAGACGGGGTTCGAGGGCGGCGAGCCGCGGGTGCTGGGCTGCTTCGAGCTGAACCCTTCGTGGCAGAAGACGGCGGTGCACGCGGTGCTGGTGCCCGGCGCCAAACGCGCCGGTGAGAAGGACGAAGACGAGGGCGAGGACATCCGGGTGCGCCTGCTCCCCGTCGCCGAGGTCCGCCGGAAGGTGCTGGCCGGCGAGATCGACGCCGCCCCGACGCTCTGCGCGCTCGCGCTGTGGGGCTGGCGCGGCGGGAAATTCTCCGCGTAAGAGGCCGCCGCGGCGCAAAATTTCTTGCCATGCCCGCCCGGCGGTGCTACGCTCCGTCGCGCTGCCCAAAGCACGGGGGAAGTCGTCTTCATCAGCATCCCGCTTCATCGACGCCTTCCCGCCTTCTCCACCCGCGGCTCCCGCGGCCGCACGGTTCCTCACGGCGTGGGAAACCTGCAAGGCCTGTGCGGCGTACACTGGAAAGCGCGCACGCGACCCGAACCGGGGGACGGAATGGCGGACGACGGGCAGCAGCGGCAGGGCGACAACCGCGGCGGGGACCGCCGCGCCAACGACCGCAGGCGGCTGGAGCGGCGCGCGCCGCCTCCGCCCTGGCGGCGGCCCGCGGCGTTCGTCGCCTACGGCGCGGTGGGCGTGCTCATGCTCGTGTTCGTGCTGCGCGGCTGCGGGGGCCACGACACCCCCGTGCCCACCGGCCCCATCGCCCCCGCGCCGCCGGCCATCGCCACCACCCCCTCCACCCCGCACCAGGGGCCGGTGGAGCAGGCGCTGCGCACCGCCGACTTCGAGCGGCTGATCCTGGAGGGCGAGCGGGCGCGCGGCCGCATCGTGCAGGCCCAGCTCTACTGCGACGCG
>DASYJZ010000862.1:0-4477 GCA_035995965.1 Longimicrobium sp.
GGCCATCGGATCATCCCTTCCGCCGCTTTCGCATGACGACGCGGATGCTTCGCCACCGGACTTCTTAGACGCGACTCAACGGTGTCATCCTGAGGCCCGGCCTGACGTTATCCTGAGTCCATGCCGGGCCTTGCAGGGCCGAAGGATCTAACCGACGATTCGCGAGGGCCGCTGCGGCAGCCACACTGATTCCACGGCCGCAACGCGAGCGAAACCGGGTAAGGCGGCTGCAGTGGAATTCACAGACGTTGGACGGTGACCTCGAGCATCGTGACGCTACCGCGCCAGAGCCTCGTGACGTCCGTGAGTCGATCCTTCGGTCCTGCGGACGCCTGAGCGGCGGCAGACTCATCGCGTTCGGACCTCAGAATGACACCCTTGAGGCCGAGGTTCTCAGCAGCCTCTGAGGCGTGAGCGAGCACGGTATTCCGGCGGACGCCGAACGAGCTGCGGGGACCACGCAGACCCATCCCCACAGCGAGACCGGCGCGCATCGTGCGAGCGGGCGGGCGCCATGAGCGACGACGATCTCCCGCCTCCGTTCGCAGCCCCGCCCGCGCCGCACCCCGTGGAGCGCGTGGTGATGCTCGGCTACATGACGTCGGGGAAGAGCACGGTGGGCGCGGCGGTGGCGCGGCGGCTGGAGTGGGGGTTCCTCGACTTCGACGTGGAGATCGAGCGGCGCGAGGGTGCCAGCGTGCCCGACCTGGTCGCGGAGAACGGGATGGAGCGGCTGCGCGAGCTGGAGGCGGCGCTCACGCAGGAGGTCGCGGGCGGGCGCCACCTGGTGCTGGCGCCGGGCGGCGGCTGGATCACGCGCCCCGAGCTGCTCGCGCTGCTGGGGCCGGGGACGCTCGCGGTGTGGCTGCGCGTCTCACCCGAGGAGACGGTGCGGCGGCTGATGGCCGACACCATCGAGCGCCCCTTCCGCGACCTGGACGACCCCGTGCCGCCGATCGCGCGGATGATCGCGGAGCGCGAATCGCTCTACCGGCTCGCGGACCTATCTATCCCCACCGACGGCCGCTCGACGGAGTCCATCGCGTACGAGATCGAGACGGTGGTGCGGACGCGCGCGCTGGCGGCGTTCGCGCCCCCGGCTCACGCGTGATCCCACTCCTCCAGCACCTCCTCGAACTCGCCGACCATGGTGGGGTGCGAGTGCCGCGTGGCCGCCTCGATCCCGCTGCGGTATGCCGCCTTCGCCTCGTCCTCGCGCCCCAGCGCGCGGAGCGCCTTCCCCAGGCGGCCGTAGGCGTTCCCCTCGTCGTCGGCGAGCAGCAGGTACTCGCGGAGGGCGCGGACGGCGTCTTCCCAGCGCTCCGCCTTCTCGTACTCCATCGCCAGCCCGAAGCGCGGGCGCGAGTCCTTGGGGTGCGCCTCCGCCATCTTCACCAGCGCCTCGATCCGCGGGTCTTCGGCCACGTGCTTCTCCTCTGCTTCTTCGTGAGAATTTGCGAGTGAACTCGCGGCTACAACGGCACGCAGTCCGCCTTCGCGGACACCAACGGCAACGACCTCAACGCACGTCCATCGAACGTCGTCGCCCCACAACAGCTAAAGACGTCATCCTGGGGGAGCCCGCCGGCCCCCGCGCCATCAGGGCTCACCAAAGTCAAGCGGCGACCGAGGGACCTGTAGCAGCAGCCGCGACACCGTCCGCGCGGCGCATCCAGAGCGGAAGCGACGGCGGGGGACGGAATCTGTCCCCCGCCCTCCGCGTTGTCACGCCCGCGGCGCTGGTGGTATCTTCCGCCCTCCGAAACGCCGAGGAGGAGGACGATGGCGCAGCGTCCGCGCGAGCACCTGCTCGCCAACCTGGAAGCGCTGTACCGCGAGGCCTACGCCCGCGCGCAGGCAGCCGGCGACGAGCACGAGACGGCGCGGCTGGACTTCGACTTCCGCCGCGACCAGCTCTACCTGGAGGCGATCCTCGACGTGCGCGACTCGCTGGGCGGGCTGCGCGCGCCGCCGCCCGAAGCACAGGCCAAGGGTGACAAGTCAGTCCTCGACCAGATCAACGACCTCCGCGGGCTCGCGCGGCTCCCCTTCGGCCGCTGAGCCCGTGACGCCCGCGCCGCCGGGGGGCCGCTCGCCGCTGGCGATCGTCTTCGTGACAGTATTCCTGGACCTGGTGGGGTTCGGGATCGTGATCCCCCTGCTCCCGCTCTACGCCGGGCGCTTCGGGGCGGGGCCGGTGGCGGTCGCGTGGCTGCTGGCGGTCTACTCGCTGATGCAGTTCCTCTTCGCCCCCTGGTGGGGGAGGGTCTCCGACCGCGTGGGGCGCCGGCCGGTGCTGCTGCTGGGGCTGTTCGGCTCGGCGGCGAGCTACCTGGCGTTCGGGCTGGCGGGCTCGCTGTCGGTGCTCTTCGTCGCGCGCGCGGCCTGCGGCTTCGCGGGGGCGAACATCGGCGTGGCGCAGGCCTACGTGGCCGACGTCACCCGTCCCGAGGAGCGCGCGAAGGGGATGGGGATGATCGGCGCCGCGTTCGGCCTCGGCTTCATCTTCGGGCCGGCGATCGGCGGGGTGCTCTCGCGCTACGGGACGGCGGCGCCGTTCTTCGGTGCGGCGGCGGTGACGCTCGCGAACGCGCTGCTGGCGGCCGTGCGCCTCCCCGAGTCGCTCCCGCCGGAGCGGCGCACGGCGCACCCCCACGGCTTCGGGCTGGCGGAGCGCGCCCGCGCCTTCTTCGGTGCCGACACGCCGCGGCGGCTACGCGGCATCTACGCGGCCGCCTTCCTCGCCACCATCGCCTTCGCGGCGATGGAGGGGACCTTCAGCCTCTGGGCCAATGCGCGCTGGCACCTTCCGGGCTACGGGGTCTCGTACCTGTTCGCCTACGTCGGCGTGGTCTCGGTGATCGCGCAGGGGGGCATCGTCGGCCGGCTGGTGCCGCGCATCGGGGCCGGGCGCGCGGCGGCGGGGGGGATCGCGCTGATCGCGGTGGCGCTCGTCGGCATCGCCCTGGCGCCCTCCATCCCCCTGTTGCTCGTCCCGCTGGCGATGCTCGCGCTCGGCCACGGCACGGCGTCGCCCTCGCTCTCCACGCTGATCTCGCACCAGGGCGGGCCCGGCGAGCAGGGGCGGCTGCTGGGGGTGAACCAGTCGCTCTCCGCGCTCGGGCGGGTGCTCGGCCCGGTGTGGGGTGGCGTTGCGCTGGCGCACCTGGGGCTCGCCGCGCCCTACCTTTCCGGCGCGGTGATCGCGGCCGGCGCGGCGGCGCTCCTCGCCATGGTGATCGCCGGATGATCCGCCCCTCTGCCCTCCGTCCCGGCGCGCGCGTCGCCCTGGTCGCCCCCGCGGGCCCGCTCGCGGACGGCGCGGTAGACCGCGCGGCGGAGCGCGTCCGCGGCTGGGGGTTCGAGCCGGTGGTCGGCGAGCACGCGCGCAAGCGGCACGGCTACCTGGCCGCCCCTGACGCGGAGCGCACGGCCGACTTCAACGCCGCGCTGCGGGACGATTCGGTCGACGCCGTCTGGTGCCTGCGCGGCGGCTACGGGGTGATGCGCATCGTCGACGAGATCGACTGGCCCGCGCTGGCCCGCCACCCCCGCCCGGTGATCGGGTTCAGCGACAACACCGCGCTGCACCTGGCGATCCGCCGCCACGGCGTGGTCTCGTTCCACGGCCCGCACCCCGCCACGGAGGAGCTGTCGCGCTTCTCGGCGGATGGCCTGCTGCGCGCGCTCACGGTCGCCGAGCCCGCCGGCGTCCTCCCTTTCCCCAAGGGTGAGTACGGGGCGGAGACGATCGCCGGCGGCGTGGCCGAGGGGCCGCTGGTGGGCGGCAACCTGTCGCTGATCGCGTCGACGCTGGGGACGCCGTACGCGATCCAGGCGGAGGGCGCGCTCCTCTTCCTGGAGGAGGTCGGCGAGGCGGCGTATCGGGTGGACCGCCTGCTCTCGCAGCTCCGGCTCGCGGGGGTGCTCGGCGCCACGGCGGGGATCGTGGTCGGCAGCGTCACCGACGTGCCGGACGGCGGCTCGGAGCACGTCCCGCTGATCGTAGACGTGCTCCAGGACCTGCTCGGCGACCTCGGCGTCCCCGTGGCGTACGGCTTCCCCTTCGGACACGTGGAAGACAACTGGACGCTTCCCGTGGGCGTGCGCGCGCGGCTGGACGCGGGCGCGGGGACGCTGGAGCTGCTGGAGGCGGGGGTGGTGTAGGCGGGAACGGTGCTCGCCCGCGGTATTTCCCCGACGGGTTGGAAACCCGCCGCTGGAACGGCACGAAGTCCGCCTTCGCGGACTGCACGTCGGCATTTGCGAGGTTGGCGAGCCGAGGTGGCGCTCCATCCATTCGACCCCTCACGCGATGCCATCGTCCGACACCCGCATCTCCATCGGCCTTGAGCAGGGCGCGGACGGGTACCTGTGGGCGCACCCGCTCGGGATGGCTGGGTGCGCGGCGGCGGGTGTCACGGCCGAGGCCGCAGTCGCGGCGTTCGAGGCCGAGTTGGTGGAGTGGCTTCGCTTC
>DASYJZ010000863.1:0-17650 GCA_035995965.1 Longimicrobium sp.
GCGCACCAGGCGCGGGCCACGCTGCGCGCCGGCGCCCACACCCTGTCGGCCGAGTGGCGGTCGGTGGGGATCGACTACTATACGCTGGGGATCCCCGGCATGCAGCGCGACTGGCGCGGCTGGCGCGTTCGGGACTCGTTCTCGCTTCCCGGGGACGCGCTCTTCGTTACCGCCGGCTACGAGCAGGACCACGACAACCTCGACGGCTCCGCCCTGGCCACCACCACCAACCGCGGTGCCTTCGCCACGTTCACCTGGCAGGCGCCGCGCGAGGTGGTGCTCACCGGCTCGCTGCGGCTGGGTACGCGCGCCAACGGGCTGGCGGCGGCCTCGCCCGGCGCGCTGGACCAGACCACCCGCGCGGTCTCGGCCGGCGCGCTGGTGCCGGTGGGGCTGTTCCCGGCGCTGCGGACCCGCCTGAGCCTGAACGGGTCGTGGGTCGCGCGCCGCGACCCCCTCGACCCGGTGGGGGACACGCGCGACCTGTACTACCTGGCCGGCATCCAGGGCGAGACGCAGGACCGCGCGACGGACTTCTCGTTCCTCGCCGGCCAGAACCGCTCCAGCTTCCCGGGGCTGGCGGGCGGGCGCACCACCTTCGACCGCCTGGTCGTGGCGGCGTGGCGGCGGATTTCCCCGAGCTGGGCCGCCCGCTTCGACGGCGCGGCCACCGCGGCGCGCAGCCCCGCGTCGCCCACGGCGCCCGGCCCGCGCTACACGCGCACCGAGGCGCTGGGGGGCGGGGAGCTCACCTGGCGGGAGGACCTGGGCGTCACCTTCAGCGCGGGCGTGGTCTCGTACGCGGACCGGCGGACGCCGGGGCTGAACACCCGCGAGCTGGTGGCCCGCATCCGCCTCAGCCGCGCCTTCTGATGCGGGGAGTCCTCCGCGCCCCGGCGCTGGAGCGGCGGACGCTTCTGCTGGGCGCGGTGGCGCTGCTGGCGCCGCTGATCGCGCTCGCCTTCGCCGAGGCGCGGGTGGGGCGCACGCTGGAGCGCCGCGTGTACGACGGGTGGTTCACGCTGCGCGGCCCCCTGCCGCGCCCGGCCGGCGTGGCCGTGGTCGCCATCGACCTGGACTCGGAGGCGTCGCTCGGCCGGTATCCCTGGTCGCGGGCGTGGCACGCGCGGCTGCTGCGCAACCTGCGCCGCGCGGGTGCGCGCGTGGTGGCGTTCGACCTCACCTTCGCGGACCCCACACCGGACGACAGCGCCTTCCGCGCGGCGATCGACGAGACGGGGATCGCGGTGCTCGGGGCCAAGACCGACGTGGTCTTCCGCCGCGGCGCGCGGGGGTTCCGGCTGGAGGAGCCGGTGCCCGCGTTCCGCGGCGTCCCCATCGGCATCGTGGACGAGCGCCCCGACCCGCTGGACGACGTGCTGCGTGAGTACCCCGTGCTGCACGCGTATCCGCAGGGCGCCCGCGCCCAGCTCGGCGTGGTGGCGGTGATGCGCTACCTGGGCCTCCCCGCGGACTCGCTGCGGGAGGTCGCGGGCGGATGGCGCCTGGGGGGCCGCTTCATCCCCCGCGGGCCGGCCGGCGGGATGCTGCTGGACTACGCGGGCCCCACCGGCTCCGTCGCCACGCACTCCTACGTGACGGTGGTGGACGACGCCGCGACGAACCTGGGCGAATGGGACCTGGACTCGTTCGAGGACCTGGCCGCCGCCGGCGTGTTCCGCGACCGCATCGTGTTCGTGGGCACCACCATCCCCGAGCACCACGACCTCCATTCCACCCCCTTCCGCGACGCCGGGGGAGCGGAGGGGGCGGTGCTCCTCCCGGGGGTGGAGATCCACGCCCAGGCCGCGGCGGCCATCCTCGCCCGGCGCCATCTCCGCCCGGTCCCGCGCGCCGCGCAGTACGCGTGGACAGCGATCCTGGCCCTCGCCGCGGTCGTGGCGCTCGCCCGGCTGCGCGCGCTCCGGGGGACGGTCGTCGCCGCCGTGCTCGCCACGGCCGCCGTGGCCGCGGCGTGGCTCCTCTTCACGCACGCGGGGGTCTGGCTGTGGACGGTCGCGCCCGTGCTCGGGGTGTCGCTCGCTTGGGCGGGGTCCACGGCGGTGCTGGTGACCGACGAGGCGCTCGAGAAGACGCGCATCCGCCGGATGTTCCAGCAGTACCTGCCGCCGGCGGTGGTGCGGGAGCTCATTCACCGGCCGGAGCTGCTGGCGCTGGGCGGCGAGGAGCGTGTGGCCACGGTGCTGTTCAGCGACGTGAAGGACTTCAGCAGGGTGGCCGAGGGGCTCGCGCCCACCCGGCTGGTCGCGTTGCTCAACGAGTACCTGACGGCGATGACCGACGTGGTGGTGGAGCACGGCGGTGTGATCGACAAGTACCTGGGCGACTCGCTGATGGCCGAGTTCGGCGTCCCGGTGCCGCTGGACGACCACGCCGTGCGCGCCTGCCGCGCGGCGCTGCGGATGCGCGACGAGCTGCGCCGCCTGCGCGAGGAGTGGAAGCGCCGCGGCATGCCGGCGCTCTACGCCCGCATCGGGATCAACACCGGGCAGGTGCTGGTGGGGAACCTGGGGAGCTTCCGGATGATGGACTACACCTGCATGGGCGACCACGTGAACCTGGCGTCGCGCATGGAGGGCGCGAACAAGGAGTACCGCACCGAGATCCTGGTCTCGGAGTTCACCTGGCGCGAGGTGCAGACGCACTTCGTGGGGCGCGAGATCGACCGGGTGCGCGTGATGGGCCGCGCGGAGCCGGTCGGCGTGTACGAGCTGGTCGCAGTGCGCGACGACGCCGTGGACGAGCGCACCGCCGCGCTGGTGGCGGGCTTCGCCGAGGCGCTGGCGCTCTGCCGCGACCGCCAGTTCGCCGCGGCGCTCGCCGCCTTCGAGGCCCTCTCCGCGCGCTACCCCGACGACGGTCCCTCGGCCGTGTACCTGGAGCGCTGCCGCAAGAACGCCGTCCTCCCGCCCCCCCTGGACTGGGACGGCATCTTCCAGCTCGCGTCGAAGTAGCTGCAACAGATTGTCCTCGCGTAGAGATGCGAAGACTCTCTGCGTGAGCGAAAGCTGCTGCCGTCTACCAGGCGTCGCCGATCTCCACGAGCGGCTCGCCCTCGTCGAGCATGGACAGCACAGCTGGCAATGCCTGCGTCAGCAGCTGCTTCAGGCGCGCATTCGACGTGTTGCCGGAGCGAAGCCAGACGATCTGCGGCGGCGGACCGTGGCGCCGCAGCAGCTCCACGAAGTCGCTGTCCTTCGTCATCACGGCGACCCCCGAATCCCGCGCCGCGGCGAAGATGACGGGGTCCTCCGCGTCCCGCAGCCCGACCTCGCGGACGGCGATCGCGTCCAGGTCGAAGCGCATCCGCAGCCACACGGCAATGGCGGGCGAGATCTGCGCGTCGATCCAGAGGGTCACGCGACGACAACCGGGTGGTCGATGCTGCGTGAGGCGAACTGCAGGCAGGCGTCAACGTCCTCGGTTTCCAGGTCTGGGAGTTCCTCCAGCACCTGTTCGCGAGAGAGTCCTGCCGCGAGGAGGTCGAGCACGTCGGTGACGCGGATTCGCATGCCACGGACGCAGGGACGGCCGCCGCACTGGCGTGGATTGACGGTGATGCGGTTGATCAGGCTCACGGCGGTGGCTCCGGGTTTGACGTCCACCCAAACTAACGCGGGCGCCGGTGGATGAAAACGCCGCCGTGATCCGTTGACCACCGCGGTTTCAACCGCCTGCCCCCATGCTTGCCGGAGCCTAACCGTTTCCGTCGCCGCAGCTTGCCGCGCAGTGGCGGCGGGCGTATCATTTCGCCCTCGATTTCCAGGGGGCGCGTGGGACAAGACCGAACGATCGTGATCGCGCTGGGCGGCAACGCGCTGGCGCAGCCGGGCGAAGAGGGGACCATCACCCAGCAGTTCCGCCACACCCGCGAATCGCTCGGCGCGGTGGTGGAGCTGGCGCGCGAGGGGTGGCGCATCGCCATCGTGCACGGCAACGGGCCGCAGGTGGGGAACGAGCTGATCCGCAACGAGCAGTCGCGCGATCTCGTTCCCCCGCTTCCGCTGGGGGTGCTGGTGGCGGCGACCGAGGGGTGGATCGGGTACATGATCCAGCAGTCGCTGCAGAACGCGCTGCGCCGCGCCGGGGTGGACCGCCAGGTGGTGACGCTGGTCACGCAGGTGCTGGTGGACCCGGCCGACCCGGAGCTGGAGCGCCCCTCCAAGCCGATCGGCCGCACCCTGGACGAAGCCACCGCGCGCGCCCTGGCCGCCGAGATGGGCGGCGACGTGGCGCAGACGAAGGGCGGCTGGCGGCGCGTGGTCCCCAGCCCGCGCCCCACCGCCATCGTGGAGCGCCCGATGATCCGCTCGCTGGTGGCCGAGGGCCACCTCGTGATCGCGGCGGGCGGCGGCGGCTGCCCCGTCTACCGCACCGAGCAGTGGGGCGGGGGACTGGAAGGCGTCGACGCCGTGGTCGACAAGGACCGCGCCGCGGCGATCCTGGGCCGCGACATCGGCGCCGAGGTGCTGGTGATCCTCACCGACGTCGACTGCGTCTACGCCGACTATGGCAAGGAGACGCAGCGCGCGCTGCGCCGGCTGACGGTGGACGAGGCCGAGGCGCTGCTCGCCTCCGGCCAGCTCGGCGAGGGGAGCATGGCGCCCAAGGTGGAGGCCGCCGCGAGCTTCGTGAAGAGCGGCGGCCGCCGCGCCGTGATCGCGCGGCTGGACCAGGGGCGGGAGGCGGTGGCGGGGAATGCAGGAACGGAAATAGTGCCCAGTGCCTAGTCCCCAGTGGTCTGGTGTCGCGGAGGCCGCTCAAGCGTCCGCACCAGCGCACCGGACTGACGGGTGGCCGAAGTTCCTGGGCACTAGGCACTAGGCACTAGGCACTCGCCACTCGGCACTTCTTTTATTCACTTGAACGCGGGCGATTGCGTGAACATCCACGAATACCAGGCGAAGGAGCTGCTCGTCGCCCAGGGGATCCCGGTCCCCATGGGCGAGGTGGCCACCACGCCCGAAGAGGCCGAGGCCATCACCCGCAGGCTCGGCGGCGCCGTCGTCATCAAGGCACAGGTGCACGCCGGCGGGCGGGGGAAGGCCGGCGGGGTGAAGCTGGCCAAGACGCCCGAGGAGGCGAAGGAGAAGGCCGCCGCCATCCTGGGGATGCAGATCAAGGGGCTCACTGTCCACCAGGTGCTGATCGCCCCCGCCGAGGAGATCGCCAGCGAGGCCTACGTCGGCATCATCATGGACCGCGCGAGCAAGGCGGCGGTCTGGATGGTCTCCGCCGCGGGCGGCATCGACATCGAAGAGGTGGCAGCGACCACGCCGGAGAAGATCACCAAGCTCCCGGTGGATCCGCGCTACGGCTTCCTCCCGCACCAGGCCTACCTGCTCGCCACCAAGCTCTACGACGACGCCAGGCAGCAGCGGCAGGCCGCGCAGATCCTGCTGCAGCTCTACCGCGCCTTCGTGGAGAACGGCGCGTCGCTGGCCGAGATCAACCCGCTGATCACCACGCCCTCGGGCGAGGTGAAGGCGATCGACGCCAAGTTCAACATCGACGACAACGAGCTCTTCCGGAAGCCGTGGGTCGAGGCGCTCCGCGACGAGAGCAGCGAGGACCCCGCCGAGGTGCTGGCGCGCGAGGCCGGGCTCACCTTCATCAAGCTCGACGGCGACGTGGGGTGCGTGGTGAACGGCGCCGGGCTGGCGATGGCGACCATGGACCTGGTGAAGTACTACGGCGGCGAACCGGCCAACTTCCTCGACATCGGCGGCTCGTCGAACCCCGAGAAGGTGGTGAACGCGCTGAAGATCATCACCAGCGACCCCAACGTGAAGGTCATCCTGTTCAACATCTTCGGCGGCATCACGCGCACCGACGACGTGGCGAACGGCATCGTGACCGCGATCGGGCAGAGCCCGATCCGGGTGCCGATCGTGATCCGGCTCACCGGCACCAACGAGGAGATCGCGGTGAAGATCCTGGCCGACGCCGGCTTCACGGCGCTGACCGACATGGACGAGGCGGTGGAGAAGGCCGTCGAGCTCGCCAAGCAGGGAGGGAACTCGTGAGCATCTTCATCGACGGCTCCACCCGGCTGGTGGTGCAGGGGATCACGGGCCGCGACGGCTCGTTCCATACGAAGCAGATGATGGAGTACGGCACCCACGTGGTCGCCGGCGTGACCCCGGGGAAGGGCGGGCAGACCTTCGAGGGAAGCGTGCCCATCTTCAACACGGTGGAAGACGCCGTGCGCGAGACGGGCGCCAACACCTCCGTCATCTACGTCCCCCCGGCCTTCGCGGCCGACGCGATGTTCGAGGCCGCCGACGCGGGGGTGGACTTCATCGTCTGCATCACCGAGGGCGTGCCGGTGCTCGACATGACCCGGGTGCGGCCGTACGTGCGTGAGAAGGGCGCGCGGCTGTTGGGGCCCAACTGCCCGGGGCTGCTCTCGCCCGGGAAGAGCAAGGTGGGGATCATCCCCGGCCACATCACGCAGCCCGGCCCGGTCGGCCTGGTCTCGCGCTCGGGGACGCTCACCTACGAGGTGGTGTTCAAGCTCAAGCAGGCGGGGATCGGCACCACCACCTGCGTGGGCATCGGCGGCGACCCGATCAACGGCACCGACTTCATCGACTGCCTGGCCGCCTTCCAGGCCGACGGCGAGACCACGGCGATCGTGATGATCGGCGAGATCGGGGGGACGGACGAGCAGGACGCCGCGCGCTACGTGAAGGAGAACCTCTCCAAGCCCGTGGTCGGCTTCATCGCCGGGCAGACGGCGCCCCCGGGGCGGCGGATGGGGCACGCGGGCGCCATCATCTCCGGCTCGGCGGGGACGGCCGAGGAGAAGATGCAGGCGTTCCGCGACAACGGCATCGGCGTGGCGCGCCGGCCGCTGGACGTGGTGGGGCTGATCCAGGAGGCGCTCTGAGCGAGGGCGGCTCTCCGCCGCGGGGCCGCGAGCTTCGGCTGACGGAGATCCTCCGTCCCGAGCACGTGGTGGTCCCGCTCCCCGCCGACACCGTGCAGGCCGCGGTGTCGGCGCTGGCGCAGCGGCTGATCGACGGCGGCGCGGTGGACCAGCCCGAGCGGCTGGCCCGGCTGCTGGCGGAGAGCCGCGTGCGCGACCTGGTGCACGTGGGCGACCGGGTGCTCCTCCCGCACGTGCGCACCGACGCCGTCTCGCGGCTGGTGGTGGCGCTCGGCGTGTCGCCGACCCCGCTGATGGTGCCGGGGGTGGACGACGCGGCCGCGCAGATCGTGGTGCTGGTGCTCGCGCCACCCTCGGCGACGGGCCTGTACCTGCAGA
Organism: Longimicrobium sp.; assembly: GCA_035995965.1. Taxonomy (GTDB): domain Bacteria; phylum Gemmatimonadota; class Gemmatimonadetes; order Longimicrobiales; family Longimicrobiaceae; genus Longimicrobium. The sequence continues at coordinate 7,292 of DASYJZ010000863.1, forward strand.
CGGTGGCGTCGCTCGCGCGCGTGCTGCGCGACGACGCGGTGGTCGACGCGATGGTGGCGGCGCGCACCCCCGAGGAGGTGCTGGCGCTCCCGGAGATGCGCGAGATCACCATCCAGCCGCGCCTCACCGTGCGCGACGTGATGACGGAGCGCGTCTACCGCGTGGGCCCCGACGCCTCGGTGCGCGAGGTGCTCGACATGGTCGCCGAGCGCCGCCTGCGCGCCGTCCCCGTGGTGGACGAGGACCGCGGGGTGCTGGGGATGGTGACCGACCGCGACCTGCTGCGCTTCTTCCTCCCCGTGGTGCAGAAGACGACGGGCGAGAGCCCCGCGTCGCTCAAGGACACGAAGGTCCGCGAGGTGATGAGCCGCTCGGTGATCTGCGTGTCGGAGGACCAGGCGCTCGCCGAGGTGATGTCGATCATGGTCACCAAGGACCTGGAGCGGCTGCCGGTGGTCAACGAAGGGAGGCTCACGGGCTTCCTCACCCGGGGGGACATACTCCGGAAGCTGTTCGCGTTTCCATAGAACCAAAGTGCCAAGTGCCAAGTGCCAAGTGCCAACAGACGTGCAGTTCAGCACTTAGCACTCAGCACTTAGCACTTTCTCTCGACGAACCCTGAACCCGAACCGAACCCCCGATGTCCCGCACCTTCGCCATCATCAAGCCCGACGCCGTCCAGAACGGCCATGCGGGAAAGATCATCGCCCACCTCCAGGACGCCGGCTTCCGGATCCTGGGGATGAAGCTGACGCAGGTCAGCATGCCGCAGGCGAAGAAGTTCTACGAGGTCCACGCGGAGCGGCCGTTCTACGGCGAGCTCACTGAGTTCATGTCGAGCGGGCCGTCCGTCGTGCTCGCGCTGGAGGCGGAGAGCGCGGTGCAGAAGTGGCGCGACACCATCGGCGCCACCGACCCCGCCGAGGCTGCCGACGGCACCATCCGCAAGCTCTACGCGGAGACCAAGGGCCGCAACGCCGTTCACGGCTCCGACAGCGACGAGAACGCCGCCATCGAGATCGCGTTCTTCTTCAGCGGTCTCGAGCTCGTCGGCTGAGCAACGGCCGTTTCACGCAGAGACTAAAGAGAAACGGAGAGAAACAACCGGGCTTCGCTGTTCGTAGTTCTCTCCGTTCCTCTGCGTCTCTGCGTGAAACGGCCGTTGAGGATGCAGGGGACGAACGAAAATCCGCCACCCGCAGCAGGATACCCCCGTGAAGCTCATCCTCCGCTGGCTGATCACCGCCGCCGCCGTCTGGGCCGCGGCGCACTTCGTCCCGGGCATCCACTACAGCGGCGGGTTCAAGACCCTGCTGGTGGTCGCGCTGATCTTCGGGCTGGTGAACGCGCTGGTGCGGCCGATCGTGAAGTCGCTGGCCTGCGGGCTGATCGTGCTCACCCTGGGGCTGGCGATCTTCGTGATCAACGCGCTGATGCTCCTGCTCACCAGCTACCTGTCGCACCACTTCGGCTACGACTTCACCGTCGACGGCTTCGTCCCCGCGCTGATGGGCTCCGTGGTCATCAGCCTGGTCTCCTGGCTCCTCTCCGTGGTGCTGGTGGACGACGGCGACGACCGGCGCAGATGATCCCGCAGTTCTCTCTTTGCCTCTGCGTCTCTGCGTGAGACGGCCGTTGCGAGCCCCGGCCTTGCGCCGAAGCGTAAGGTCCGCGACCTTCCGCCCCGTAGCGGTGTAGGAGAAGTCCGACGCTGAAGGGGTCCGCCGAAGCACGGTGAAATCAACCGAAAACCCGCTCCCTTGCTTGACAGGAGCCGGGTTTTCGCATACTTTTGCGGTTTATGCTGCATTTGAGCCTCGCGGCGGTGGACCGCGGAGAAGTGGCGCTGCGGGAACAGGTTCCGCTGGAGCACCCGATGTGGAGCGGCACCGGCGTGGAGCTCACCCGGCCCCTCCAGGTCGACCTCACGGCCCGCGAGGTGGGCGACGGGGTGCTGGTGCGCGGCAGCCTGCGCACCGCGGTGATGCTTTCCTGCCGCCGCTGCCTGGAGCCCGTGGAGCACGAGGTCGACGCCCACGTCGACCTGCTCTTCGCCCCGCCCTTCGAGGGCGCGGAGGAAGAGGACGACGGCGAGGTCTACCCGCTCCCGCCCCGCGGCGACGCGCTGGACCTGACCGACGCGGTGCGCGAGCACGTGGTGCTCGAGACGCCCGCGCTGGCGCTGTGCAGGGAGGACTGCCGCGGGCTCTGCCCCAGCTGCGGCGCCGACCTCAACCAGGGTGCGTGCGAATGCGCGCCCCAGGCGGTCCCCACCGCGTGGGACGCGCTCAAGAACGTCAAGTTCGACTGAACCTTTCAGCCGCCGGGAACCAGGACGATGGCCGTACCGAAGAGACGCCAGAGCAAGCAGCGCCAGCGCAAGCGCCGCACGCACGTGAAGGCCGCGATGCCCACGTTCAACGCGTGCCCGCAGTGCGGCGACCCGCACCAGCCCCACACCGTGTGCCCCAACTGCGGGTACTACCGGAAGCAGCAGCGCAAGGAAGTGGAAGAGTTCTGAGCGAACCTCCCTCCAGGGCAGAGATGCGGATCGCGGTAGACGCGATGGGCTCCGACCGTGCCCCGACCGTAGAGGTCGAGGGCGCGGTCGGAGCTTTGCTTGAGCGGCCGGACCTCACGGTGCTGCTGGTGGGCGACCGCGCGCTGGTCGAGGCGGAGCTCGCGCGCCACCCCGGGGCGCCGCGCGACCGCATCGAGGTGGTGCACGCCCCCGACGTGATCGACCCCGGCGAGGCGCCCGCCACGGCGGTGCGGCGCAAGCCGAACTCGTCCATCGCGGTGGGCACCCGCCTGGTGAAGAGCGGGCACGCCGACGCCTTCCTCTCCGCCGGCAACACGGGCGCGGTGATGGCCGCGGCCGTGGTCCTGCTGCGCCCCATCCCGGGGGTCGACCGGCCCGCGGTGGGCTCGCCCGTGCCCAGCGCCACCGGCACCTTCTTCCTGATCGACATGGGCGCGAACGTCGACACGCGCCCGCAGCACCTGCTGCAGTTCGCCCACCTGGGCACCATATACGCCCAGGACCTGATGGGGGTCGACGACCCGCGCGTGGGGCTGCTGAACATCGGCACCGAGCCGGGGAAGGGGAACGAGCAGACGGTGGAGACCTTCGAGCTCCTCTCCCGCTCCCCCGCGCTGAACTTCGTGGGGAACGTGGAGGGGCGCGAGGTGATCCGCGGGGCCTGCGACGTGCTGGTGTGCGACGGCTTCGTGGGGAACGTGCTGCTCAAGTTCTACGAGTCGATCGCCGGCTTCATGGCCGAGGAGCTGAAGCGCGAGATGGAGGCGCAGGGGGTGCGGCTGGACCTCAAGCGGCTCTACTCGCGGCTGGACTACTCCACCACCGGCGGCGCGCCCCTGCTGGGCGTGAACGGGGTGGTGGTGATCGCGCACGGCGGCTCTTCGCCGCAGGCCATCCGCAACGGCATCGGCGTTGCCGCGCGCTCGCTGGAGCGCCGGATGGTGGAGCACATCGCCACGCGCCTCGGGCAGGTGGCGGAAACGAGCGAAGCCAGATGATCCAGGCAGCACGGGCCGCCAGGGCCCGGATCGTGAGCACCGGGCGCTTCTCGCCCCCCCGCGTGGTGACCAACCACGACCTCGAGGGGATGGTGGAGACCAGCGACGAGTGGATCCGCAGCCGCACCGGGATCACCGAGCGGCGCCTCGCCGACGCCCAGACCGGCTCGGCCGACATGGGCGCCGCCGCGGCGCGCATCGCCATGGAGCGCGCCGGGATCGGGCCGATGGACGTGGACATCATCCTCCTCTCCACCGCCACCCCCGACCGGCTCCTCCCCAGCACCGCCTGCGACGTGCAGGCGCTGCTCGGCGCGCGCAACGCCGCCGCGTACGACTTCGCCAGCGCCTGCTCCGGCTTCCTCTACGGGCTCTCGCTGGCCGAGGCGCACATCGTGGCGGGGCAGGCGAAGACGGTGCTGCTGATCTGCACCGAGAAGATGTCGTCCATCATCGACTGGACCGACCGGGCCACCTGCGTGCTCTTCGGCGACGGCGCCGGCGCGGCGGTGATCCAGGCGGCCGAGGGCAACGGGCGCGGCATCCTCTCCGGCTACTTCAAGAGCGACGGCACCCTGGCCGAGCTCCTCTACCGCCCCGGCGGCGGGGCCAAGTTCCCGCTCGACGTGGCGGTGCTCGACGAGCGCTCGCACTTCGTGAAGATGGCGGGCCCCGAGGTCTTCAAGTCCGCTGTGCGTTCCATGTGCGACGCGGCGGGAAACGCGCTGGAGCGCGCCGGGGTGAGCGGCGACGACGTGGACCTGCTCGTCCCGCACCAGGCGAACATCCGCATCATCGACGCGACGGCGAAGTACGCGAAGATCGCCCCGGAGAAGGTGTTCATCAACGTGGACCGCTACGGCAACATGAGCAGCGCGTCGATCCCCGTCGCGCTGGACGAGGCGGTGGAGCAGGGGCGCGTCGGCGAGGGGTCGCTGGTGCTGATGGTGGCGTTCGGGGCCGGGTTCACCTGGGCGGCGAACGTCGTCCGTCTGTGATTCCTCGGCCGCGGCAACTGCCGTCTCACGCAGAGCCGCAGAGGAACGGAGAGAACGGCGGTGTGGCGTCGATTTCATCTACACCCCCCGCCCCCTCCCGATGTCATCCTGAGGACGGCCACGCGGTGGCTCGGGCGTGACGAGTGCCCGCAGTCCGAAGGATCTATAGCCGCGGTGGCCAGTCAATCGGTGGAGCACGCGAGACTTACGACGACTGGGTTCGATGACGGGTGAGCGGATCGGCCTGCTGTTCCCGGGACAGGGGTCGCAGGCGGTGGGGATGGGGAAGGACCTGGCGGACGCCTTTCCCGAGGCGCGCCGGGTCTGGGAAGAGGCGGACGACGCCCTCGGCTTCGCGCTCTCGCGGCTCTGCTGGGAGGGGCCGGAAGACGAGCTGACGCTCACCCGCAACGCGCAGCCCGCGCTGCTGGCGCACAGCGCCGCGGCCTGGGCGGCGCTGCAGGGCGTGGGCGTCGACGTGGTCTGCGCCGCCGGGCACTCGCTGGGCGAGTTCAGCGCCTACCACGCCGCCGGCTCGCTCTCGCTGCCCGACGCGCTGCGTACCGTGCGCCGCCGCGGCGAGCTGATGTTCGAGGGCGGCCAGCAGCGCCCGGGGACGATGGCCGCGGTGCTCGGCCTCGACGACGACGTGGTCGAGGGCGTCTGCCACGAGGCCTCGGGCGACGGGTCGGTGGTGGTCCCCGCCAACTTCAACACCCCCGGGCAGGTCGTGGTCTCCGGCGACGTGGAGGCGGTGCACCGCGCCGGGTCCATGCTGATGGACGCGGGGGCCAAGAAGGTGCAGCCGCTGAACGTCTCCGGCGCCTTCCACTCGCCGCTGATGGCGGTGGCCGAGGCGGGGCTGCAGGCGCAGCTCGACGCGGCCGGGTTTCGCGACCCGGCGTTCCCGATCGTCTCCAACGTCACGGCGCACCCCGTGTCCGACGCGGGCGAGGCGCGGCGCCTGCTGGTGGAGCAGCTCACCTCGGCGGTGCGCTGGTCCTACTCCGTGCGCACCATGCTGGAGCTGGGCGTCACCCGCTTCCTGGAGGTGGGGACGGGGAAGGTGCTCACCGGCATGCTGAAGCGCATCGACCCCGCCGCCGCCGGCATCGGCGCGCCGCTGGGCACCGCGGAGCAGGTGCGGGCATTCATCGACGCCGCGGCCGCGGGAAGCTGAGTCTTTTCTCCGCGGCTCTGCGGCTCTGCGTGAGATAAGCGGTAAGAGCCGTTCGACCACACCGGGATCTCGGAGAGGCACGCGTGGAGGAGCTACAGGGACAGGTGGCGCTGGTGACGGGCGGCTCGCGCGGGATCGGGCTCGCCATCGCGCAGGAGCTCGCCGCCGCGGGCGCGAAGCTCGCGGTGGTGGCGCGCGACGAGGCGCGGGCGCAGCAGGCCGCGTCCGGGCTCCCGGGCGAGGGGCACCGCGGCTACGGCTGCGACGTGGCCGACCCCGACGCGGTGAACGCGCTGGTGAAGCGGGTGGAGGAGGAGCTGGGCTCGCTCGACGTGCTGGTGAACAACGCCGGCGTCACCCGCGACAACCTGCTCATGCGCATCAAGGACGACGACTGGGACATGGTGATCGACACCAACCTGCGCGGCGCCTTCAACACCATCCGCGCCGCCAGCCGCGGGATGATGAAGCGCCGCCACGGCCGCGTGATCAACCTCTCGTCGGTGGTGGGGATCACGGGAAACAAGGGGCAGGCGAACTACGCCGCCAGCAAGGCGGGGCTCATCGGCCTCACCAAGGCGGTGGCCAAGGAGCTGGCCTCCCGCGGGGTTCTGGTCAACGCCGTCGCCCCGGGGTACATTGAGACCGACATGACCGCCGACCTCCCCGAGGCCGCCCGCGACGCGCTGCTGCAGCAGATCGCGCTGGCCCGGCTCGGCCGGCCGCAGGACATTGCTCCGGCCGTCCGCTTCCTGGCGGGGCCCGGGGCGTCGTACATCACCGGGCAGGTGCTGGTGGTGGACGGCGGGATGGTGATGTAGGGCGGGGATGGGCCCCCGTGGTCGCGCCCGGTAACCGACACGCGAAGCAGGACCTGCAACCCTTTCAGGAGAACGGCGAAATGGCGGACGTGGAACAGAAGGTGAAGGACATCATCATCAACGAGCTGGGCGTGGAGCCCGAGAAGGTGACGCCCGAGGCCTCGTTCGTCGAGGACCTGGGCGCCGACTCGCTCGACACGGTGGAGCTGGTGATGGCGTTCGAGGAGGAGTTCGGGATGGAGATCCCCGACGAGGAGGCCGAGAAGCTCCAGACCGTCCGCGACGCCGTGAACTACATCCAGCAGCACGCGCAGTCGTCCTGAGCCGCGGGCTTCCGCGTGCCGCGCTCCCGCTCACGGGCGGCGGCGCGGCACGCCTTTTTTCGCCGCCCCCCGATCTGGACGGCGGCTACGCTGCCGGGGCGCACGCCCCGGCCGAGATTCCCTGACGCGCGGAGCGGTCGATGAATCGCCGAGTCGTGATCACGGGGACCGGGCTGCTGACGCCCGTCGGGCTGGACGTCCAGAGCTCCTGGGCGGCCCTGCTGGACGGGCGTAGCGGTGCCGGCCCGATCACCCAGTTCGACACCACCGACTTCAAGGTCCGCTTCGCCTGCGAGGTGAAGGGCTTCGACCCCGAGCAGTACATCGACCGCAAGGAGGCCAGGCGCACCGACCGCTTCGCCCAGCTCGCCATCGCCGCGAGCGTGCAGGCGATGCGCCAGGCGGGGCTCGACGAGCTCCCGGCCGCCATCGACGCCGAGCGCTTCGGCGTGATCATCGGCAGCGGGATCGGGGGGATCTGGACGTTCGAGGAGCAGCACCGCAAGCTGATCGAGCGCGGCCCCTCGCGCATCTCCCCCTTCTTCGTGCCGATGTTCATCAGCGACATCGCCGCCGGCCTGGTGTCGATCCGCTGGGGGCTGAAGGGCCCCAACTACTGCACCGTCTCCGCCTGCGCTTCGTCCGCTCACGCGGTGGGGAACGCCTACCGCGCGATCAAGTACGGCGAGGCGGACCTGATGGTGGCCGGCGGCACCGAGGCAACCGTGAGCCCGCAGACCATCGCCGGCTTCGCGGCCATGACCGCGCTCTCGGAGCGCAACGACAGCCCGGAGACCGCCAGCCGGCCGTTCGACGCCACGCGCGACGGCTTCGTGCTGGGCGAGGGTGCGGGGGTGATGGTGCTGGAGGAGCTGGAGCACGCCCGCGCGCGCGGCGCCGAGATCGTCGCCGAGGTGGTGGGCTACGGGCAGACGGCGGACGCCTACCACATCACCGCGCCGGCGGAGGGCGGGGAAGGGGCGGTGCGCGCGATCAAGCTGGCGCTGAAGGAGGCGGGCGCCACGCCGGCGGACGTCGACTACGTGAACGCCCACGGTACCTCGACCCCCGCCAACGACAAGAACGAGTCGGCGGCGATCAGGACGGCGCTGGGTGAGGACGCGTACCGCGTGATCGTCGGCTCGACCAAGTCGATGACAGGGCACACGCTGGGCGCGGCGGGCGGCATCGAGGCGGTGATCAGCGCGATGGTCTGCCGCGACGGGAAGATCCCGCCCACCATCAACTTCCACGAGCGCGACCCCGACTGCGACCTGGACTACGCCACTGGCGGGATGGTGGAGCGCCCGGTGCGCCTGGCCATCAGCAACTCCTTCGGCTTCGGCGGCCACAACGTCTGCCTGGCCGTGAAGCGGTTCGAGTCATAGGCGAAGGGCCCGGCAACAGATCGTCTCACGCAGAGACGCGGAGACGCAGAGAGAGAAACAGATCACGACGGGGCGCCGGGGGGATGATCCCTCGGCGCCCCGTCGTGTGTTGAGAGGATTCAGGGTTGCGCGCTCAGTTGCCGCCCGCCTGGCCGCTGGTCTCGGCGCGGTGGATCTGCCCGCGCAGGTCGCCGAAGTAGCTCTGCCCCGTCGTGTGGAGGTTGAAGTACAGCTCGCCTTCCCGCGCGAGCTGCGCCATCCCCGCGATGGTCGAGGTCTTGAGGGGCGTGTTGGACCCGAGCGACGGGCTGGGGATGATGCAGCCCATCGTGGCGACGCCGACCAGGCCCTCACCCGCATCGGACGTTTTGGTGAGGCTCTCGTCCGTGAGCTCGACCGAGAAGGTGCCGTCCGACAGGTTCTGCTTGATGTCCGTGGTCTGCGCGAAGTCGACCAGGATGGGCCCCAGGATCCCCGGCCGTCCGCAGTGGATGTGGAACATGTTGACGGCGGAGAGGTCGACGCCCTCGACCTTCACGTCCACCCAGGCCCGGCTGAGATCGTTGCTGAACCGGAGCAGGCCGTGGGCGCGATGACCGGCCGCTTCGCGCTGGGCGCGGGTCTGCGACGGCGTGGTCGAGCGGAACTGGGACGGGGTGGAGCGGGGGGTGTTCGCCTCCTCGTCGCCCTCCTGCCAGGGGCTCAGGTAGGCCTCGAACACGAGCCCGATCTCCTTGCCGCGGCCCGGGTCCAGGCTCGCCGCGGGTGCCGGAGCGGAGGAATCGGAGGACGTGGCCGCCGTCACGGGCGTCGCGGCCTCCGCCGTGGACGCTTGATCCGTGGGGCCACACGCACAGAGCAGCACGAGACCCGGAACGCCTGCGTATCGCAGTTGCATCACCGCCTCCATCGGTTGGCGATTCAGGGAAATACATGGGGGATGTCGCTGTTTGGACGGTACGAAACACGGCGGTTCTGGCAAAGTCAACCATCCTGGAAAATGGCCGCGCGGCGCGGAGGGTACCCCTGCCGTTCTCCCCTCACCACGGGGCATTCGGCATAGGTCACAGCGGCGCGAACCAGCGCGGCAGATGCGCTCGGCCAGCATCGTTTTTGCGGCGCCGCGGTGACGAGCTGAGGCTGCTGCTGTGATTGCCTCCACCCGATGCGTCCGCGATGACCGAGCCCGAGCCGGTACTGGTGATCGGAGCCACGCAGGGAACGGGTCGCCACGTGGTGCGCAGGCTCCTGCGCGACGGCTGGTCCGTCCGCGTGCTCGCGCGCGATCCGGCCAGGGCCCGCGCGATCTTCGGCGACTCCGTGCAGGTTGCCCCGGGCGACCTGACCAGGGCCGAGACCCTTCGGCCCGCCATCGAAGGCGCGGGCCACGTCGTTCTCACCGCGGGCGTGACGAAGCGCCCGGCACCCGAGGCGCTTGTGAGGTCAACCGAGTTCGAGGGAACGGTGAACGTCGTGAACGCCGCCCGGGAGGCGGGCCTCACGGGGCGGCTCCTCTACATGAGCGCCATCGGCACCACCCGGTGGTCGCTGCTGGGCGTCCTGCTGAACCTGATCAAGGGCAACACCCTCAAGTGGCGGCGCCGGGCGGAGGAGGAGATTCGCGGGAGCGGGCTCGACTACACCATCGTGCACGCCGGCATCCTGAACGATCGCCCCGGCGGGCAGCGCGCCATCAGGGTCACCCAGCGGCGCCTCCCCCTGTCGCCTCGATACCGCATCAGCCGCGAGGATGCGGCGGACGTCCTCGTCCTGGCGCTGCGGGATCCGCGCAGCCGAAACGCAACGCTCGACGTCGCCTGGGTCAGGGGAACGCCGTCGACGGATCGGGACTCGCTCTTCGCCGGGATCCAGCCAGAGCGACCCTGACGCGCCTGGCGCTCAGCAACTCCTTCGGCTTCGGCGGCCACAACGTGTGCCTGGCGGTGAAGCGGTTCGAGGCGTAGGTGGAGGGCCCGCAACAGATTGTCTCACGCAAAGACGCATGGCAAGCTCCCGTTTGTTGTACCAGTCGTTATGGGAGCGCGGTTAACAAGTTTGTTTCAGTGTCCAAACCCGCGGGTGAAGTCGAGGGCCGTAGCTGCGCAGCAG
>DASYJZ010000864.1:0-7970 GCA_035995965.1 Longimicrobium sp.
CCAGGTGCTCGCGCTGCCACGCCGCGAAATCCGCGTACTGCAGCGGCACCGGCGGCAGCGCCGGGACCTCGCCCCGCGCCAGCGCCGCGTACGCGGCCGACAGCTCGCGGAAGAGGATGCCGAACGACCACCCGTCGCCCATCGCGTGGTGCAGGTTCAGCGCGAACAGGTGGTCCTCGGCCGACAGGCGGACGAGCAGCGCGCGGAGCACCGGCCCGTGCTCCAGGTCGAAAGGGCGCCAGGAGTGCTCGTGCACCGTCGCGTGCGCCTCGGCCTCGCCTGCCGCGTCCACCACGGGGAGCTCGAAGGGGCGCGGCTCGGCCACCTCCTGCACGCGGCCGTCGCCGGCGGTGCGGATGCGGGTGCGCAGCGCCTCGTGCCGGTGCACCACCGTCTCCAGCGCGCCGCGCAGCGCCTCCACGTCCAGCGCGCCGGTGAGGCGCAGGGCGACGGGCATGTTGTAGATGGCCATGCCCGGCTCCAGCCGCTCCAGGAACCACATCCGCTCCTGCGCGAACGAGAGCGGGAGCGGCCGCGAGCGGTCGGCGTGCGTCACCGGCGGGAGCGGGTCGCCGTCGGCGCGGAGCGCCGCGACGCGCGCGGCCAGGCGGCGCACGGTGGGCGCCTCGAACACCGCGCGCAGCGGCACCTCGGCGCCGAACGCCTGGCGGATGCGCGACACCACCTGCGTGGCCAGCAGCGAGTGCCCGCCCAGCAGGAAGAAGTCGTCGTCGATCCCCACCCGCTCCAGCCCCAGCACCGCGCCCCAGATCCCCGCCAGCAGCTCCTCCGAAGCCGTGCGCGGAGCGGCGGACTCGTCCGCGTCCGGCGCCTCGGGGGCGGGGAGCGCGGCGCGGTCGACCTTGCCGTTGGGGGTCAGGGGGATGGCGTCCAGCGCGACGAACGCGGTCGGCACCATGTAGTCCGGCAGCCGCCGGCCCAGCGCGTCGCGCAGCGCCGCGGCCGAGGGCGGCGACCCGTTGCGGGCGACCACGTAGGCGACCAGGCGCTTCTCGCCCCCATCGTCGCGCACGGCCACGGTGCAGTCGCGCACGTCGGGGTGGTCGCGCAGCGCCGCCTCCACCTCGCCCGGCTCGATGCGGAAGCCGCGCACCTTCACCTGCTGGTCGGCCCGCGCCAGGAACTCGAGCGTGCCGTCCTCGCGGCGGCGCACGCGGTCGCCGGTGCGGTAGAGCCGCGCGCCCGCCGCCCCGCCGAGCGCGTCGGGGACGAAGCGCTCCGCCGTCATCCCCGCGCGGCCCAGGTAGCCGCGGGCCAGCCCGTCGCCGCCCAGGTGCAGCTCGCCCGTCTCCCCCAGGCCGCACGGGCGCAGCGACCCGTCGACCACGTACGCCGTGGTGTTCGCCAGCGGCAGGCCGATCGGCACCGTCGCGGCCTCGGCGGCGACGTGGCCGACCTGGTGCCAGGTGGCGAAGGTGGTGCTCTCCGACGGCCCGTAGACGTGCAGCAGCCGCGCGGGTCCGCCCGCCTCCAGCACCGCGCGCACCGCCGCCGGGTCGCTCGCCTCGCCGCCGAAGAGCAGGTGGCGCAGCGTGGCGAAGCCGTCCGGCGCCTCGCGCGCGACCTGGTTGAAGAGCGCGGTGGTGAGGAACGCGGCGGTGATGCGCTCGTCGCGCAGCGCGGCGGTGAGCGCGGCCGGCTGCAGCGAGGTGTCGCGGTCCAGCAGCACCACGCAGCCGCCGTTCAGCAGCGCGCCCCACACCTCGAAGGTGAGCGCGTCGAACGAGGCGTTGGAGAGCTGCGCGATCCGCTCGTCCGCCGCGAACGGCAGGTACGCGGTGTTGCGGACCAGGCGGACGACCGCGCGGTGCGGGATCCCCACCCCCTTCGGCTTCCCCGTCGACCCCGAGGTGTAGACGACGTACGCCAGGCCGTCGGCGGAGACGTCGGCAGCGTCGGAAGGCTGGGCGATGGCGTCATCCCCATCCCCCGAAACCCGCGACAGCGCCACCACCGCGCCGCCGAAGCCCGCCAGCGCGTCCGGCACCGCGTCGGCGACGACCAGCGCGGCGACGCCCGCGTCCTTGAGCATGAACGCCAGCCTCGGCGCGGGATACGACGGGTCCAGCGGCACGTACGCACCGCCCGCCTTGAGCACCGCCAGCATCGCCACCACCAGCTCCGGCGAGCGCTCCAGCGCCAGCCCGACCCGGCTCTCCACGCCGACGCCGGCGGCGCGCAGGCGGACCGCCAGCAGGTCGGCGCGCGCGTCCAGCTCCGCGTAGGTCAGCCGCTCGCCGGCGGACTCGACGGCCGGCGCGTCCGGCCGCTCCGCCGCGCGCCGCGCGAAGAGGCGGTGCACCGCGTCCCGCTCGTATTCCGCGTGCGTGTGGTTGACGGCGGCGACCACGAAGGCGCGCTCCGCGGGCCCGGCGCCGGCCAGCTCGCGCAGCGGCCGCTCCGGCGCCTCTGCCGCCTCGTCCAGCAGCGCCAGCACGTGCCGGACGATGCGGTCCACCGTGGGCGCGTCGAAGAGGTCCGTCGCGTACTCGGCGTCCAGCCGGAGGCCGCCGTCGTCCTCCTCGTAGTTGTCGAGGGTCAGGTCGAACTTGGCCGTCTGGTACTCGGGGGCGAGCGGCGCGATCTCCACCCCGCCCAGCGCGATCGGCTCCATCCGCGCGTTCTGGAGCGTGACCATCGCCTGGAAGACGGGGTTGCGCGCGGGGTCGCGCGGCAGCCGCAGCTCCTCCACCAGCCGGTCGAAGGGGAGCTCCTGGTGGTCGAACGCCGCCAGCGCCACCGCCTTCTCCCGCGCCAGCAGCGCGCGGAAGCTCTCCGCGGGGTCCACCGCCAGGCGCAGGGGGAGGGTGTTGACGAAGAAGCCGACCATCCCCTCCAGCTCGCTGCGCTGCCGGTTGGCCACCGGCGTGCCGATCACCACGTCGTCCTGCCCCGCGTGGCGGGCGAGGACGGCGCGGAAGGCGGCGGTGAGCAGGTTGAAGAGCGTGGCTTCCTCGGCGCGGGCGAGGTCGCGCAGCCGCTCGGCGGCCGCGGGCTCGATGCGCGTCTTCAGCGTGCGGCCGCGGTGGCTCTCGGCGGCGGGGCGCACCCGGTCGGCCGGGAGCTCCAGCGCGGGGGGCGCGCCCTCCAGCTCGCCGCGCCAGAAGGCGGTGAGCCGCGCCAGCGCCTCGCCCGCCAGGTGCTCGCGCTGCCAGGCGGCGAAGTCGGCGTACTGCACCGGCAGCAGCTCCAGCCGCGGCGCACGGCCCTCGTGCGCGGCGGCGTACAGCTCGCCCAGCTCGCGCGCGATCACCCCCATGCTCCACCCATCGCTGACGATGTGGTGCATGCACACCAGCAGCACGTGCTCGTCCGCGCCGAGCGCCAGCAGCGAGGCGCGCAGCAGCGGACCCTCCACCAGGTCGAAGCCGGTGTTGGCGTCGTCGTCCACCCGCCGCCGCACCTCCGCCTCGCGCTCCTCCGCGGCGAGGTGCGAGAGGTCGAAGACCGGGAGGGGGACGGGCTCGGGGGGATGGACCACCTGCACCGGCCCGTCCGCGCGCTCGGAGACGGTGGTGCGCAGCGTCTCGTGGCGCTCGCGCAGCGCGTCGAGCGCGCCGGCCAGCGCGTCCACGTCCACCGCGCCGCGGATGCGCAGCGGGTACGGCATGTTGTAGGCGGCGCTCCCCGGGCTCATCCGGTCGAGCACCCAGAGCCGCGCCTGCGCGAAGGAGAGCGGCGCGGTGTTCCCGGCGCGCGCGCGCGGGCGCAGCTCGGGGCCGGCCGCCTGCGCCTGCGCCGACTTCAGGCGCAGCTCCAGCAGCCGGCGGCGTTCGGGCGAGAGACCCTGCAGCCGGGACAGCACGTCCGTCATCGAGTGGTGCCCCCCGCGAAGCTCTCCGCCTCGAGCAGGGCGCGCACCTCGTCGTCCGAGAGCCCGTCCAGCTCGTCGATCAGCGCCGCCAGCACCGCGTCCTTCGCCGCGTCCACCACCGCCGACAGCGCGGCCACCGTGGGCGCCTCGAAGATGCGCGCCAGCGGCAGCTCCACGCTGAACGCCTCGCGCACCCGCATCACCAGCTGCGTGGCCAGCAGCGAGTGCCCGCCCAGGTCGAAGAAGTTGTCGTCGGCGAACACCTCCTCCTGCTGCAGCACGGCGGCCCAGATCGCGGCCATCTCGCGCTCCGTCTCCGTCTCCGGGGTCGCGCCGTCGCCGGTGTGGCGCACCGCGTCCGGCTCCGGGAGCGCGGCGCGGTCCACCTTGCCGTTGGGGGTGAGCGGGAAGGCGTCGACCACCGCGAAGGCGGCCGGCACCATCGGCTCGGGAACGCGCTCGCGCAGCCAGGCGCGCAGCCGCGGCCCCAGGTCGCGCGCCCGCACGGCGCGCACGGGGTCGTTGGCGAACGCCTCCAGCGCCTTCTCCGCCAGCGGCCGCGCGGGGAAGTCCGCCGCGGACCCCGCCGGCCGGAAGAGCGCGTCGATCCGCCCCGGCGCATCCGCCCCCGAGGGGCGCAGCGCCACCTCCATCCCCAGCCCTTCGCCGAGCGCCCGCAGCGCCTCGGGGTCGATGGCGGGCGACGCGTCCGCCGCCAGCGCGGCGCGCACGTCCGCCGCGCTGGCGTCCGGGGCGGCGGCGGCGAGCAGCTCCACCATCCGCAGCTCGCGCCACACCCGCGCGTCGGGGATGCCGAGGACGGCCAGGGGCGCTGCGGGGGATGCGGAGAGCATCGCCCGCACCGCGTCGAGCCCGTCCGACAGCTCCGGCCAGTCGACGGAGGGCGCCGGCGCCGCCTCCACCGCGGGGCCTACGTGGAGCACCACGTCCAGGCGGTGGCGCGTCAGCTCGTTGTGCGCGGCGCCGCGCTTGATCCGCGCCTCCACCCGCGCGATGCGGGGGACGACCCGCTGCAGCGCGCGGAAGAAGTCGGGCTCGACGACGAGCTCCTCCTCTTCCTCCACCGCGCGGCGGGCGCGCAGCCGCACCTCGCGCGCGGCGAGGCGGCCGTCCACCGAGCCCAGCTCCACCGCGGTGCGGAAGGCCTCCAGCGTCCACAGGTTGCGCAGGTCGCCCAGGAACACGGCGCCGCCGTCGCGCACCGCCTCCACCGCGCCCTCCACCACCCGCCGCAGGTACCCGGCGCCCGGGAAGTACTGCGCGACCGAGTTCAGCACGACGGTGTCGAAGGAGCGCGCCTCTACCCCGCGGAAGTCCGCCGCCTCGCGCTCGGCCAGCGTTACCGGCGGCAGCTCCGCGCGCCGGGCGACCCGCGAACCCAGCGTGCGCAGCGCGTGCGCGGAGATGTCCGTCCCCGCGTACTCCTCGGCGTGGGGCGCGACGCGGAAGAGCACCAGCCCCGAGCCCACCCCCAGCTCCAGCACGCGACCCGGTCCGAGGGCGACGACGCGGCGGCCGGTCGCGTCCGCCCACTCGCGCATCTCCTCCGGCGGGATCGCCTGCCCCGTGTAGGAGCTGTGCCAGCCGGAGATGTCGAACGCCTCGTCGCGCACCCCCGCCTCGCCCGAGGTGCCGTAGAGGTCGTCGAACATCTGCGCCCAGTGCGCCACCTGCTCCGCCTGCGGGTCGGCTTCGCGTTCGGGGGATGGGGATGCGTCCACCTCGGCCGACTTCGCGGCGAGCACCCAGCCGACCAGCCGCAGGGCGCCGGTGCCGTCGTCGCGCGCGTCCACCACGGCGTCGGCCACCTCCGGGTGGTCGCGGAGGAGGGATTCCACCTCGCCCGGCTCGATGCGGTTGCCGCGGATCTTCACCTGGCGGTCCACGCGGCCCAGGTACTCCAGCCGCCCGTCGTTCCCCCAGCGCACCCGGTCGCCGCTGCGGTACATGCGCGCGCCCGCCGCCCCCGAGAAGGGCTCGGGGACGAAGCGCTCCGCCGTCATCCCCGCCCGCCCGCGGTACCCGCGCGCCACCCCGACGCCGGCGATGCACAGCTCGCCGGGGACGCCCAGCGGCACCGGCGCCAGCGACGCGTCGACGACGTAGACCCGCACGTTCGCGATCGGCCGCCCGATCGCCATGCGCGCCTCGCCCGCGGTGCAGGGGCCCAGCGTGGCGCAGACGGTGCCTTCGGTGGGGCCGTAGGCGTTCAGGAAGGTGCGCCCCGGCGCCCAGCGCGCGACCAGGGCCGGCGGCAGCGCCTCGCCGGCGCTGGCGAGGGTGCGCAGCTCGGGGAGCGCGCCGTCGGGGAGCGTGGCGAGCACCGACGGCGGCAGCGTGGCCACGCTCACCCGCTCGCGGCGCATCAGCTCCAGCAGCGGCGCGCCCGACATCTCCTCGCGCGGCACCAGCACCAGCGCCGCGCCCGCCGCCAGCGCGGCGAAGCTCTCCGCCACCGCCGCGTCGAACGAGAACGAGGCGAACTGCAGCACGCGGCTTCCCGGCGCCATCCCGAACGAAGGCGCGAAGGCTGCCGCCAGGTTGGACACCCCGCCGTGCGCCACCAGCACCCCCTTCGGCCGCCCGGTGGAGCCGGAGGTGTAGATGACGAACGCGAGCGACCCACCCTCCACCCACGCCTCGGGCTCCGTGGACGGCCGCGCGGCGATGGCGGCCGCCTCCGCGTCCAGCGCGAGCACCTCCACGCCGGGACGAGGGGAGGCGAACGCCTTCGCCGTCGGCGACACGATCAGCCGGGCGCCGGAGTCCTCCAGCATCCACGCCAGCCGGTCGGCCGGGTAGGCGGGGTCGAGCGAGACGCACGCGCCGCCGGCCTTCAGCACGGCCAGGAGCGCGACCACCATCTCCGGCGAGCGGTCGGCGGCGACGCCCACGGTCACCTCGGGGCCGACGCCGCGCGCGCGGAGGTGGTGCGCCAAGCGGTTGGCCGCGGCGTCGAGCGCGGCGAACGTCGTCACCCGGCCGCCGTGGACCAGCGCGGGCGCGTGCGGCGTGCGCGCCGCCTGCTCCGCCACCCGCCGGTGCACCGGCTCCGCCGAGAACTCGCGCGCCGTGCGGTTCCACTCCACCCGCAGCGTGTCGCGCGCCGGGTCGGGGAGCGCGGCGAGGAGGCGCGACAGGCGCTCCGCGGGGCGCGCCGTGGCGGCGTCGAGCAGGGCGGCGAGCTGCTCCATCATCCGCGCCACCGTCGCCTCGTCGAAGAGGTCGGTGGCGAACTCCGCCTCGCCGGCGAGGCCGTCCGCGGTCTCGGTGAGCTCCACGCTCAGGTCGAACTTGGCGGTGCCGCTGTCCACCGGCTCGGTGCGCAGCGTCACCCGCGGCAGCTCCAGCACCGCGGCGGGGGTGTTCTGCAGGATCAGCGAGACCTGGAAGAGCGGCGCGCGGCTCAGCGTGCGCTCGGGGCGCAGCTCCTCCACCACCCGCTCGAAGGAGAGGTCCTGGTGGGCGAAGGCGTCGAGCGCGGCGCGGCGGGCGCGCCCCACCAGCTCGCGGAAGCTGGGGTCGCCGCCCGCGTCCACCCGCACCGCCATGGTGTTCACGAAGAAGCCGATCAGCCCCTCCAGCCGCTCGCTCACCCGCCCCGCCACCGGCGAGCCCACCACCAGGTCCGTCTCTCCGGACCAGCGGAGCAGCAGCGCGTCGTAGGCGGCCAGCAGCACCATGTAGGGGGTGGCGCCCTCGGCCCGCGCCACCTGGCGCACCCGCTCGGCGGTGGCGGCGGGGACGCGGAAGCGGTGCACCTTGCCGCGGTGGCTCTGCACCGCCGGGCGCGGGCGGTCGGTGGCCAGGCGCAGCTCGGCGGGCGCGCCGGCCAGCGCCTCGCGCCAGTAGGCGAGCTGCCGCTCCAGCACGTCGTCCTTCAGCCACTCGCGCTGCCACACCGCGTAGTCGGCGTACTGCACCGGGAGCGGCTCCAGCGGCGAGGGCGCGCCGCGGCTGAAGGCGTCGTAGAGCGCGCCCAGCTCGGCATAGAGCACCGCCAGCGACCAGCCGTCGCCCGCCACGTGGTGGAGGTTCAGCACCAGCAGGTGCGCGTCGTCCTCCACCCGCACCAGCAGCGCGCGCAGCATCACGTCGCGCGTCAGGTCGAAGG
>DASYJZ010000865.1:0-4614 GCA_035995965.1 Longimicrobium sp.
GCTGGGCCTTCCTGAACAACTTCGCGGCGGGGGAGTTCTACCGCATCAACGTGGACATGGGAACGCCGTACCGCATCTGCGGCGGGCTGCAGGACAACCTGAACTGGGTGGGGCCGGGCGCCACGCGCGGCAAGGAGGGGATCGTCAACGCCGACTGGACCAACATCAACGGCGGCGACGGCTTCTACTGCTTCTTCGACGCGCAGAACCCGCAGCTGGTGTTCGCCGAGTCGCAGGAGGGCTTCATGCACCGCTTCGACCTGCGCAGCGGCGCGGTGAAGGAGCTGCGCCCGCAGCCGGCGGAGGGGCAGACGGGGTTCCGCTTCCACTGGAACTCGCCGCTCATCCCCAGCCGCCACGATCCCAGGGCGTTCTACCTGGCCGGGAACCGCGTCTTCCGCCTCACCGACAACGGCGAGAGCTGGCGCACCATCTCGCCCGACCTCTCGGCGCGGCTCCCGGAGCGGATACTCACCACCGGGAGCGGCGCCGAGAACTACGGCGTGGTCTACACGCTCGCCGAGAGCCCCGCGCGGCGCGGCGTGCTCTGGGCCGGGACGGATGACGGCAAGCTGTGGACGACGGAGGACGAGGGCGCGCACTGGACCGACCTGACGACGAACCTGCCGCAGGCCGTCCGCGGCGAGTGGATCAGCCGCGTGGAGGCCGGCCACGCCGACGCGCGCGTGGCCTACGTGGCGGTGGACGCGCACCGCAGCGGCAAGTTCGCGCCCTACCTCTACCGCACCGCGGACGGCGGGCGGACGTGGGAGAGCGTCGCCGGCAACCTCCCCGCGAACGGCCCGGTGAAGGTGGTGCGCGAGGACCCGAACAACCCGGACCTGCTCTTCGCCGGGACGGAGTTCGGCCTCTACGCGAGCCTGGACCGCGGACGGACGTGGCGCAGGATCGGCGACCTGCCCACGGTGGCGGTGGACGACATCCTGATCCACCCGCGCGACCTGGACCTGGTGGTGGCCACGCACGGCCGCTCGCTCTACGTGATCGACGACATCCGCGGGCTGGAGATGCTGGGCGACACGCTGCGCGGGCGGGACGCGGTGCTCTTCCCGATCCGCCCGGCGGTGGGCTTCGAGCCGCTCCCGGGGTGGGTGGACAGCGGCGGCAACGCCGCCTTCCACGGCGCCAACCCGCCCGTCGGCGCGCTCATCACCTACTACGTGAAGCGCTACACGGGCGACGAGGTGAAGATCGCGATCACCGACGCCGCCGGCGCCCCGGTCGCGAACCTCACCGCGCCCGGCGTCCCCGGCCTGAACCGCGTCAACTGGGACCTGAAGACGAGCAAGGACCTGCTGAACGAGTACGGCGGCGAGGGAGCGAAGTTCGTCCGCCCGGGCGAGTACACCGTCACCCTCACCTTCGGCGCGGTGAAGGCGACGCAGAAGCTGAGGGTGGAGATCCTCCCGGGGATCGAGACGCGGTGATCTCAACGCGTGCCGCGGCTCAGCGGAACTGCTTGTGAGGACCATTCCTGTTCAGGATCGTATGAGGCCGACGGAGAGGGCGCCACGGCCGCGGTGACGCACCGAAAGGCTGCTGCAGCGACCGCCTCTGGCATGCTCCGTGCGCCCCTCCCCGCCCCGGCAGAGACCGGCGCGCAGGCCGGCGGCCTTGCGGGAACAGCACAGCAGCGCAGGTTGAGATGAGATCCACGCCGGCCCCATCCCCGGCCCCAGGCGGCGACGAAGCGGACGCGCCGCGCCGCCCTCCCCGGCAGCAACGCGCCTTCGCCCGCCGCATCGAGTGCGACGGCGAGGGCTACGCGGGGGCCCCGCGCGGCCCCTCGCGCGGCGGAGGGATGCGCGAGCCCGGGAGCTCGCGGGCGCGCCGGGACGACCCTGACGGCTGACGCGCCGCCTCCACCCCCGTCCATCTCCCCATGTCGGACATCCAGGCCCACCCCGCCGCGGGCCCCGCCGCCCACGACCCCGAAGACCTGCGCGTCTCCCGGCTGCGGGCGCTGCGCGGGCCCAACTTCTGGCGGCTGGCGCCCGTCATCGCCTGCGACCTCACGCTGGGCGCGCTGGAGGACGTCCCCACCACGCGCATCCCCGGCTTCAACCAGCGGCTGGTGGAGCTCGTCCCCACGCTGCGCGAGCACCCCTGCTCCCGCGGCGGCGAGGGCGGCTTCGTGGCGCGGCTGGAGGAGGGGACGCACCTCCCCCACGTGCTGGAGCACGTCGCGCTCGAGCTGCAGAGCCTGGCCGGCTCCGAGGTCTCCTTCGGACGCGTGGTCGAGAGCGGCGACCCCGGGGTGTGGTGGCTGATCGTGGCCTACGAGGAGGAAGACGTGGGGCTGGAGGCGGTGCGCGACGCGGTGAAGCTGGCGCGCGCCTGCATCGCCGGCGAGGCGTTCGACGTGGCCGGCACCGTCGAAGACCTCCACGACCTGCGCGAGAACGTGCGGCTGGGCCCCTCCACCGGGGCCATCGTGGACGAGGCGGTGCGGCGCGGCATCCCGGTGCGCCGGCTGAACAGCTACTCGCTGGTGCAGCTCGGGCTGGGGAAGAACCTGCGCCGCATCCAGGCCGCCATGAGCGACTGGACCAGCGCCATCGCCGTCGAGATCGCGCAGGACAAGGACGACACCCGCCGCGTCCTCGGAAACATCGGCCTCCCCGTCCCCCAGGGCGACACCGCCACCACCCTCGACGGCGCGCTGGAGGTGGCGGCGGAGATCGGCTTCCCGGTGCTGCTGAAGCCGCTCGACGCCAGTCAGGGGCGCGGCATCTCCGGCCGCCTGGCGTCCGGGGACGAGGTGCGGGCGGCGTGGCCGGTCACCAGCGCCCACGGCCGCCGGGTGGTGGTGGAGCGCTTCGTGGAGGGACGCGACTACCGGGTGCTGGTGGTGCAGGGGAAGCTGGCCGCCGTGGCCGAGCGCGTCCCCGCGCACGTGACGGGCGACGGGCGGCGTACGGTGCGCGAGCTGATCGCCGACGCCAACCGCGACCCGCGCCGCGGCCGCGGCCACACCCGCAGCCTCACCCGCCTCCCCGCCGACGCGACGACGGAGGACCACCTGCGGGCCCGCGGCCTCTCCTACGACACCGTCCCCGCCGACGGCGAGCGCCTGCTGCTGCGCGCCACCGCGAACCTGTCGACCGGCGGCACCTCCATCGACCGCACGGACGAGATCCACCCCGACAACGTGACCGCCTGCGAGATGGCGGCGGGGATCGTGGGGCTCGACATCGCCGGGATCGACGTGCTCTCGCCCGACATCTCCGTGCCCTTCCGCGAGAACGGCGCGGTGATCATCGAGGTGAACGCCGCCCCGGGGCTGCGGATGCACACGCACCCCAGCGAGGGCACGCCGCGCAACGTGGGCGCGCCGATCGTGGACATGCTCTACCCGCTGGGCGACACGGCCACCATCCCCGTGATCGCGGTCACCGGGACGAACGGGAAGACCACCACCACCCGCCTGCTCGCGCACCTCTTCCGGCAGACGGGGAAGACGGTGGGCTTCACCACCACCGACGGCGTGTACATCCAGAACCGGCTGGTCATGGAGGGCGACATGACCGGCCCGTTCTCGGCCAACATCATCCTCTCCAACCCCACCGTGGACGTGGCCGTGCTGGAGACGGCACGCGGCGGGATCCTGCGCGCGGGGCTGGGGTGGGACGAGTGCGACGTGGGGGTGGTGCTGAACGTGACGGCCGACCACCTGGGGCTGCGCGGGATCAACACGGTGGAGCAGCTCGCCGAGGTGAAGGCGGTGATCCCGGCGGTGGTGAAGCGCGAGGGGCACGCGGTGCTGAACGCCGACGACCCGCTGGTCTACGGGATGCGCGACCGGACGACGGCCGACATCGTCTTCTTCTCCACCCTGCCGGAGGGCGGGAACCCGCACTTCGAGGAGCACCTGGCGCGCGGGGGGATCGGGGCGCGCATCGAGGACGGCACCTTCGTGATCCGCCGCGGCCGGCTGAAGATCCCCATCGCCCGGGTGGGCGAGGTGCCGCTGATGGTGGGGGGTGCCGCCCGCTTCCAGCAGGGGAACATCCTGGCGGCGATCGCCACCGCCTACGTGCAGGGGGTGCGCTACGACACCATCCGCGGGGGGCTGCTCTCCTTCTTCCCCTCGCCGTCGATGACGCCGGGGCGGCTCAACCTGCTGCGGGTGGGCGAGGCGCGGGTGCTGGTGGACTACGCGCACAACCCGGCGGCCGTGCAGGGGCTGATGGAGATGGTGGCCGACCTCCCGGCGCGGCGCCGGATCGCCGTGGTGTCGGCGCCGGGCGACCGGCGCGACGAGGACATCCGCGCGGTGGCGGCGTTCTGCGGCGGGCTGGACCGGGTGATCGTGAAGGAGGACGACGACCGCCGCGGCCGGCGCGCGGGGGAGATCGCAGCGCTGCTGGTGGAGGGGCTGCGCGCCGCGGGGCTGCACGGCGACCAGATCGAGGTGCTCCCGACCGAGGCGGCCGCGGTGGAGCGCTCGCTGGAGGTGATCGGCGACGGCGACCTGCTGGTGATCCTGGCGGACGACGTGACCGCGGTGCTCGCGCAGCTCCGGCCGCATTCCTCCGCGTCCGGGACGTAGAGACGAACTGCCGTTTCACGCAGAGACGCGGAGGAACCGAG